>NZ_JBEXLP010000006.1:0-191906 GCF_040610035.1 Streptomyces sp. NPDC004542 | reverse complement strand
TGAGAGCGTCAACGCTCGCATACGCAAGGCCGTGAGGGCCCGCGGACACTTCCCCAACGAAGCCGCCGCCCTCAAGTGCGTCTACATGGCACTGATGAGCCTCGACCCGACCGGCAAGGGCCGCAAGAGGTGGACCATGCGCTGGAAGGCCCCCCTCAACGCGTTCCAGATCGCCTTCGAGGGCCGGCTCACCCCGGCCAACAACTGAACCTCAACAACCAAGATCAGCCGTTAAATTGACACACCCGTACCACGGAACGCTTTCCGCGCCGCCTGATCGCCGAGCGGCGCATCGTGTTCGTCAAGGTCGGCCGACACGTCCGTATCCCGGAGAGCGCACTGAACGCCTTCATCGACGCCCATACAGTGCAGCCGATCGGCCATGGGCGTAGCTCCCTGGGGAGGGCTGCCTGATGGCGAACACGAAGGGTAGGCGACGGGACTTCGGCTCGGTCCGGCAGCTACCGTCCGGCCGTTGGCAGGTCCGCTACCGGGACCCGGAGACGGGGCAACTGCGCCCGGCGGAGAAGACCTACCGGACCAAAACAGACGCCCAAGTCGCGCTGACACACATCGAGTCGGACATCACGCGCGGGCAGTGGTCGGACCCGGACGCCGGAACGGTGAACTTCGAGGAGTACGCCACCGCGTGGCTGCGGGACCGAAAGCTTGCCGACCGCACCCGCGAGCGGAACGAGTCGGTGATGCGGCTGCACATCCTGCCCACCTTCGGTGCCGGGAGCGTGGCCGACGTGACAACGGCCCGGGTGCGAGGCTGGCGCGGCAAGCTCCTCGCGGCCGGCCTCGGTGAGCCGACGGTGGTCAAGGCGTACCAACTGCTGCGCGCCCTGATGAACACCGCCGTGGATGACGAGCTGATCCGGCGCAACCCGTGCCGCATCAAAGGCGCGGACCGCTACGACGTGCCCGAACGGCCTGTCCTCACGGTGGCCGAGGTCTTCGCCGTGGCTGACTCGATGGCGCCGCGCTATCGGCTGCTCGTGCTCCTGGCGGCCTTCACCACTCTGCGGTTCGGGGAGCTGGCGGCCCTGCGGCGCCGGGACGTCGACCTGGAGGGGTTGACCGTCACCGTACGCCGTGCTCAGGCCGAGTTGCAGGACGGCCGGCTCTTCGACAAGGCGCCGAAGTCCGCGGCCGGGGTGCGCTCCGTCTCCTTCCCGGCCGAACTCCTCGACGCCCTCACGCAGCACCTGGAGCACTTCGCCGCTCCCGGCCGTGACGGGCACGTCTTCGTCGGACCCCAGGGCGGGCAGTTGCGGCGCAGCAACTTCCGCGACGACTGGGTCAAGGGCCGGAAGGCAGCTGGCGTCACGGCCGAGCTTCACTTTCACGACCTGCGGCACACGGGCAACACACTGGCCTCGACGGCCGGGGCCAGCACCCGGGAGCTGATGACGCGGATGGGGCACAGCAGCTCCCGGGCAGCGCTGATCTACCAGCACATGACCAGCGACCGGGACCGGGCCATCGCCGATCGGCTCGGGGCCATGATCCGGGGCGGTGGGGGAGTGGCCTCAGGCTTCCCGGGAGAGGACGCCGAGGGGACGTAGTGGCACGCGTGTGGCACGGCGCCTGAAACGACGAAGGGCCAGCCTGGGAGGAAACCCCTCCTGAGCTGGCCCTTCTGGCTGTGCCCCCGGCAGGATTCGAACCTGCGACACCCGCTTTAGGAGAGCGGTGCTCTATCCCCTGAGCTACGAAGGCGTGCGCCGAACGGCCTGAGGAGGTCGCTGTGGTGAGGAGGCGGGCTCAGCCCACGACGGATGCCACAGCGCCCGTCAGGGCGCTCGATCCACAGGGTACCGGATCAGGGCTCGGGCGGGCGCTGGTGTCGGGGAGCTGGGTGTTGAGGCGGGCAGGCCGGGTGGCTCAGCACGGTGACTCTGTGGTGGCGTCTTCGCTCCGCGTCGGCGGAGCGAAGACGGCCGGCGCGTGTCAGGGCACGGGTGCCGGGGCCGGGACCGGTTCGGGCGCCGCCGTACGGCGGGCACGGCGGTGTTCGCGGCGGGTCTCGATCATGGTGTAGAGGGTCGGGATCAGGACGAGGGTCAGTGCGGTGGAACTGACCAGGCCGCCGATGACGACCACGGCGAGCGGCTGGGAGATGAACGAGCCGGAGTCGGTGATGCCGAGGGACATCGGGACGAGGGCGAAGATGGTCGCGAGGGCGGTCATGAGGATGGGGCGCAGCCTGCGCCGGCCGCCTTCCTGGACGGCCTCCTGCACGGACATCCCCTGCTCGCGGTACTGGTTGACGAGGTCCACGAGCACCACCGCGTTGGTGACCACGATGCCGATGAGCATCAGCAGGCCGATCAGTGCGGCGACACCCAGCGGCATGCCGGTCACGGCGAGCAGCAGGAAGGCGCCGGTGAAGGAGAACGGTACGGACATCAGCAGCACCAGCGTCTGCCGGATGCTGCGGAAGACCGCCACGAGCACCATGAGGATGATCGCGATCGCCGCCACCATCGCCAGGATGAGCTGGGAGAAGGCGCCGCTCTGGTCGGAGGTGACGCCGCCCATGGAGTACGTGACGCCCGAGGGCAGGTGGACCTTCTCGACGGCGTCCTCGACCGCCGTGCCGGCCGCACCCGTGTTGTCGCCGACGGGCGTGGCCGAGACCGTGACGGCCGGGCTGCCGCCGACGCGGGTGCGCTTGACCGGAGCGTCGGCCCGGGTGACGGTGGCGACCTTGCCGAGGGGGACCGTGCCCTTCGCGGTGGGGACCGGGAGCGCGTTCAGGTCGCTGACGGTGTCGGGAGTGGTGGTGGTGGACTTGAGGACGACGTTGTGCTGGGTGCCGTCAGCGGTCACCTGGGTGACGGTGGAGCCCTGGAGGGCCTGACCGACCGTCGCGGCGAGCGAGGAGTCGGTGAGCCCGTACTTGGCGGCTGCCTGTCCCTTGGCCTGCACGGTGATCTGGGGGGACTCCGTGCCGAGGTCGCTGTTGACCTCGTTGACCTCGCTGACCTTCTTGAGCGAGTTCACCACACGCTCGGTGGCGGTGCGCAGGGCCTCGTCGTCCTGGGACTTGAGGGTGACCTCGATGTCGCTGCTGGAGCCGCCGGGGCCGTTCGAGGCGAACGTCAGCTCGCCGACGCCGTGGAGGGGCTCGAACTTCTTCTTCAGGTCCGCCTTGACGGCTTCGGAATCGGCGCCGTCGGCGAGGGCGAGGGTGTAGGAGGCGCTGTCGCTGCCGCCCGTGCCGCCGAAGAGGGCGGCCACGGAGTCGCTCTGCGACCCGACGGTGACCTGGTACGCGTCCACGTCCTTCGTGTCCGCGATCACGGCCTCGACCTTCTTGGCCGCCGCGTCGGTGGTCTGGAGGTCGGTGCCTCCCGGCATGGTCTGGGTGATGCTCAGCGTGCTCTCGCCGGAGTTTCCGAGGAAGCTGGTCTTCAGGGTGGTGACCAGGCTGAAGGTGGCGACGAGTACGGCGAGGGAGACGGCGAGCACGGTCTTGCGGTGCCGGACGGCCCAGTGGATGACCGGTACGTAGGCGCGCGACAGCAGGCCGTTGCGCTCCTTCTCCTCGGCCTGGCGGCGGAGCTCCTCCGGGTCGGTGTCCGCGGCCTCCTTCGGGGTCTTGAGGAACCAGTAGGCCAGTACCGGCACGATGGTCAGCGCGACCAGCAGCGAGGCCAGCATCGCGACGACCACGGTGAACGAGAACGGGGTGAAGAACTGCCCCACGATGCCGCTGACCATGGCGATGGGAATGAAGACGGAGACGGTGGTGACCGTCGAGGCGGTGATGGCGGTGGCGACCTCCCGCACGCCGGTGAGCACGGCCTGCTTCTTGTCCTCGCCGTAGCCGAGGTGACGCTTGATGTTCTCCAGCACCACGATCGAGTCGTCCACGACACGGCCGACGGCCATGGTGAGCGCTCCGAGGGTGAGGATGTTGAGCGAGTAGTCCTTCGTCCAGACGCCGATCAGGGCGATCAGCAGGGACAGCGGGATGGAGACGGACGTGACGATCGTGGAGCGGGCCGAGCGGAGGAAGATCAGGATCACGATCATGGCCATGATCAGGCCGAGCGCGCCCTCCTCGAGCAGGCCCCGCACCGACTTCGACACCTGCGGTCCGCTGTCCGAGATGACGGTCAGCTTCGCGTCGTGGCCGATGGTCTTCTCCAGGCCGGAAAGCTCGCCGCGGACGCCGTCGGACACCGACGTCGCGCTGCCGTTCTGACCCAGGGTGACGGACAGGCCCAGGCTGGCCCGGCCGTCGGTGCGGGTGACGGAGGTGACGGTGGTGTGCGTCAGGGACACCGACGCCACATCCTTCAGCTGCACGGGGGCAGCCGAGGCCGAGCCGGACGTGCCGGGGGCCCCGCCGGAGCTCGGCGCACCCGAGAGGCCGGCCTGCGACGTCCCCGTGGACGGGCTGAGCCACAGGTCCTCGATCTGCTGCACGGACGACATCGACTCGCCGACCTGAACACTGACGCTCTTGCCGCCCGAGGTCACCGATCCGGCGGCCGACGTGGAGTTGTTGGAGGTCAGCGCGGCGGTGATCGACTGCGTGGTCAGGCCGTGTCGCGCGAGCTCGGCCGTGTCAGGGGTGATGACGACCTGCCGGTCGCTCTGGCCCGAGACGGTGACCTGGTTGACCCCGGAGACCTGCTTCAGCTTCGGCACGACCGTGTCGCGGAGCTCCTTGGCCAGCTGCTCCGAACTCTGCGCCGAACTCGCGGACAGCGTCATCGTCGGAATGGTGTTGGTGCTGCCCGTCTGCACCTGGGGCGAGACTCCGCTGGGCAGCTGGGCCTGGATCTTGGACAGGGCCTGCTGCACCTCGCTCGCCTTGGTGCCGACCTCGACGCCGTAGTCGAACGCGACCGACACCAGGCCCGAGCCCTGCCGCGAGGTGGAGGTCACGGACTCGACGGAGGAGACACCCTGCACGGCGCCCTCGATCGGCTTCACCACCTGCTCCTCCACCACTTCGGGTGAGGCGCCCGGGTAGGCGGCGCTCACGGCGATGGTGGGCAGTGACAGGTCAGGCAGCAGTGACTGTTTGAGGGCCGTGGCGGCGTACGCGCCTATGCAGATGACGAGGATGGTCAGCATCGCCGCCAGTTTCCTGTTGGCGATGCTGATCTTGGCCAGCCAAGACATGGGAGGGTCCTTCTTCCGCGGGGTGAGCTGCTGGGACGCGGGCGTTGCCCGTCGTGCCACGTCGGCCCCAGCCTTTCGGCCCCGCGTGCCGTCTGTCGTCGGAGCACGGCGGTGTATCGCCGCTACCGCGTTCGCGGTAGTCCGTACGCCTCAGGGCCCATCGCCGGGACGGACCAGCCCGCTCTCGTACGCGATGACCACCAGCTGCGCCCGCTCGCTGACGCCGAGTTTGCCCATGGCCCGGTTGATGTGCGTCTTGACCGTGTGCGGGCTCAGGCTCAGGTGCCGGGAGATGTCCTCGTTGGTCAGGCCGCGCCCGACGAGCGTGAGGATCTCCCGCTCACGGGGTGTGAGGACGTCGAGCCGCTCGGTCTGCCGCTGCCAGGGATGTTCGGCCTGACGCTGGAAACGGGCCATGAGCGCCTTCGTCGCCGCGGCGGACAGCAGGGCCTCCCCGGCCGCGACCGTCTCGATGGCGCGCACCAGGTCCTCCGGGTCGGTGCCCTTGCCGATGAAGCCGCCCGCGCCGGCCCGGATCGCCTCCGCGACGTACTCGTCCACCTCGAAGGTGGTCAGGATGAGTACCTTCACGTCGGCGGTCCGCTCGTCCGACGTGAGCATCCGGGTCGCCTGCAAGCCGTCGACCTCGGGCATCCGGATGTCCATCAGCACCACGTCGGCCCGCTGCTCGCGGGCCAGTTCGACGGCCTCGGCGCCGTTTGTCGCCTCACCGACCACCTCCATGCCGGGGGTGTTGTCCACCAGGAGGCGCAGCATGCCGCGCAGCAGGGCCTGGTCGTCCGCGAGGACGACGCGGATCGTCATTCCGCCTCCCGAACGGTGCCGCGGGTGCGGCCCAGTGGCAGCACGGCCTCCACGGTGAACCCACCGGACGGGCCCGGGCCGATCACGACCCGGCCGCCGACGGCTGCGCTGCGCTCCCGGATGCTGATCAGTCCGCGGCCGGTGCCGCCGCCGTCCAGGCAGTCGGCCACCGGCCGGACGGCCGCGGCCGGACCGTTCTCCACGGTGATGCGCAGGGTGTCGTGGCCGAAGGCCAGCCGCACCCGGGCGTGTTCGACCCCGGCGTGTTTGCGGACATTGGTCAGTGCCTCCTGGACGATGCGGTAGCCCGCCACGTCCACCGCCGGGGGCAGCGGCCGCTTCGCTCCTTCCCGCACGACCTCGACCCGCAGCCCCGCGCGGGCGAACGACTCGACCAGCCCGTCCAGCCGGTGCAGCCCGGGCACGGGCTCTCTCGGCGGATCGGTGTCGTCCCCGGGCCGGCCGAGCAGGCCGACCATGGCCCGCAGCTCCTCCAGGGCCTGTTTGGAACTTTCCCGGATGCTGGTCAGTACCTCGGTCCGAAGGGCGGGGCTGTGCGTGCCGAGATGGGCGGCGATGCCCGCCTGGGCGTTGATCAGGGTCAGCTCGTGCGCGACCACGTCGTGCAACTCCCGGGCGATGCGCATGCGTTCCTCGGCGACTCGTCTCTCGGCCTCCTCCTCGCGGGTGCGCTCGGCCCGCACCGCGCGCTCTTCCAGCGCGGCCACGTAGGCCTGCCGGGTGCGCGAGGCGTCTCCGATCGCCGTGGCCAGCCCTATCCAGGCGAGCGGAGCCGTCCGCTGGGGCCCGAGGAGCGGCCCGTGGCCCCAGACCAGGCCCGCGGTCAGTACGCACACCATGGCGAGCAGCGCGGCGGCCCACGCGACCTTGCGGTCGAAGCGCCGCGCGACGCCGTGCATGGCCACGCCGAACACGGGAATGAACGGCAGTCCGGGGCCGCCGGTCGCCTGGGAGACCACGTACGACACCGTGATGGCCCCGACGGTCCACAACGGCGCCCGCTTGCGGAACAGCAGGAGCATGCTCGCGGCAGCGGGCAGGAGGAAGGCCTCCACGGTGAACCGGGTCTCGGGCAGGTCGGAGACCGGAGTGCTCATGAACAACGCCGCAGCGCCGCACACCAGGCCTGCCAGGGCGAGCTCCAGCCACCAGGGCCGCTGCCGTACCCCACCGTGTCCGCCGATCGTTGTCATACCGAAAGGCTACGGACGACCCCGGCCGGGCACGTCGTCCAGCTGCGTCAGCCGCCCCGTACCGCGAACGCGGTATGCGCCGGGGCTGCCGCGGTCGCCCCGCCGCCCGCCCGGCCTCCGCGGGCCGGCGCGGGGCTGCGCCGCTCGCTGCCGTGTTGGCGCAGGAGGCGGCATCAGGAGGCACGTCTGTCCCCGGCCATCGGGCAGGTTCTGGGAACTTTCTGGGAAAGCGGTCGGCTCCGCGGTCGCGCGCGTCCCCTGACCTGCGTCGCCCCCCACCGGCTCTCAGAAACCTCCCAGGACTTCTCCGGAATGCGGTACCCGGGACCGCCAGTGTGTGCGGGTCCCAGCATGCGGCGTCGTGGATCCCGCGCACGGCGCGGCATGCCTCACCGCGAGCGAAGCGGAGCATTCTCGACATGTCTGCCACTACGTCTCATGTCCGTACGAGTGCTGGTTCCGGTGCTCGGCCCGGCTCCGGTTCCCGGCGCGGTTCCCCAAGGCCCACCGCACCCCTGAAATTCATCGGTCCGTGGCAGAACGCCCTGGAAGGAGCGGTGGCCACGCTGTGCGCGGTGGCCGCCATGGCCGTCGTCTCCGTGCTGGCGCTGGTCCTGCTCGACGCGGGCAGGTACGGGTCGCTGGGGTCGCTGACGACGGGCCTGACGGCCATGGCCGTCGGTGGCTCGGTGAGCCCGGGTTCGGACGTCTCGGGCGACTCGGGGGGGATGGGCGGGCTGGCCGGTCTGCTCGGCGGAGTCGGCACGGGCCCGTCGGTGAGCGGTACGGCCGACGCCGTGCCGCTCGGAGTGACGCTGGCCGGCTCTGTCGTTCTGTGGGTCACCTTTTCCTGGCGGCTGCGAGCGGGGCAGCGGCAGCGGCGGTTCACCGGTGGTGAACTCGCCGTGCGAGCGGCCGGAGCGGCGGGTACGGCCTTGTTCGTCCTCATGATCGTGGCCGCTACGGCGCACGGATCGGCCAAGCTGCCCGCGTCGGCGTCCGCGACGGCGGCAACGGCGGGAACCGGGGGCCTGGCCGAACTCCTCGGTGGCAGTGGCAGTGGCAGTGGCAGCGGCAGCGGTGGAGGCCTGGGCGGCCTCATGGGCGGCGGGAGTGGCGCGATGCCCGCGCTCACGTACCGAGTGGGCGCGGGGTCGGCCGGCCTCGGCGCGGTGGTGTGGGTGGTGGTCGTCGTCGGTGCGGGGTGCCTGATCAGCCGTCGGGTGCGACTGCCCTTGGGCGGGGCGCTGGACCGTATGCGGGCCACCTGGGCGCCGAGCCTCTCGGCCGTCGTCCGCACGGTGCTCGTCCTGGCGGCCGTACCGCTGGTGGCCCTGGCCGCCATCGGAGCGGCGGTCGGCGGGCGGGCCGGGACGGTGGCGGGCGGCGCCCTGCTGTTCGCCCCGAACGCCGTAGTCGTCTTCCTCACCCTGGGTGTCGGCTCCCCGTGGACGGCCGGCATGCATCCGGTGCAGAGCGACAGCGGCAGCAACCCGCTTGCCGGGCTGATGGGAGGCGCGGGCGGGACGGGTGGCACGCCCGGCCTGGGGAGCGGCCGGCAGACCGACCGCACCGAACACCTCGGCTCCCTGTCGGCGGGCGGATGGCCGCTGTGGCTCTGCGCCCTCGTGGTGACCGGCATCCTGCTGGTCGGCTGCGCCTGTCGGGCGTCGCGCACCACGCATCCGGCCCGGACGCTGCCCCTGCATCCGTACCGGGGCCCGCTCGCCCGGCACCTCGGCATGGCCGAGCGGTTCGGCGTCGTCACGGCGGTCCTCCTGGGCGGGGCGGCCTGGCTGGCCAGGGCTTCCGGGAGCTTCGGCGTCAGCATGTTCGGCAGCGAGACGGGCGGAATGCGGGGCGAGCTCAGCGGCAGTGTGCCGCACGCGGTGGTGTATGGGCTGCTCGTCGGCTCCCTGGCCGGGTTCGCCGGAAGCCTGCTGTCCACGGTGCGCGGTGAGCGTGTGGCACGGTGACCGAGTGCTTCACACAGCGAGGGCAGCCAGGACAGCCAGGGCAGCCAGGACAGCGAGAGCAGCCAGGACAGCGAGAGCAGCGAGGACAGCCGGGACAGGCCCGCTTCGTATGCTTTCCCACAGGATCCCGGCGGCCGTGGGCGGCGTGTCTTCAGGCCGTTCCCCGTGTCCGGCGGGGCCGGGAGCGGGTTCCCGGTCGCCTGGAGGCTTCCTTTGACAGCCGTTGAGCGCCCTGCCCCGCGTGCCGCCGGGGCGGGAAACAATGCCGACGTGGCCACCGCGGACGTGAACCTGCTCGTCGTGGACGACGAGCCCACGCTACGGGAACTGCTGTGCGCGGCGCTCAGGCACGCCGGTTTCACCGTCGCCGCGGCCGGCACCGGCCAGGAGGCGCTGGAGCAGGCCCGGGAGGTCTCGCCCGACCTGGTCCTGCTGGACGTGATGCTGCCCGACCTGGACGGCTTCGAGGTGATCCGTCGGCTGCGCGAACAGCACCGCCCCGCCGCGAGGTCCCGTGCCGGACACATTCCCGTCGTGTTCCTCACGGCCCGCGACGCCACCCAGGACAAGATCGAGGGCCTCGTCCTGGGCGGTGACGACTACGTGACCAAGCCGTTCGACCTCCAGGAGCTGATCGCCCGCATCCGTGCCGTGCTGCGCCGCACCGGCGGTGACCCCACCGCACTGCTGCGCGTGGCCGACCTGGAACTCGACCCCGACGGCGTCCAGACGGCCCGCGCGGGCGAACCGATACGCCTGTCACCCACGGAGTTCCGGCTGTTGCACTACCTGATGACCAACGCCGGTCGCACCGTCTCCAAGGCACAGATCCTCCAGCGCGTGTGGGACTACGACTTCAACGGGGACACCGGCATCGTCGACACCTACATCAGCTACCTGCGGCGCAAGATCGACAACGGCGGCCCGAAGCTCATCCACACGGTGCACGGGGTCGGTTACGTCCTGCGCGGACCGAGGCCGTGACCGGGTTCGGCCGGGTCCGCTCCGTGTGGGCGCGGGCGTCGCTGCGCAGCCGGGTGCTGCTACTGGCGGTCGCCCTGCTGGCGGCCGGGTTCACCGCGTTCAGCCTGGTCACCGGGAACGCGCTGCGCGGCTACCTGGAAGACCGTGTCGATGCCCAGCTGCGCGCCACCGCGCAGGTGTTCTCCCTGCTGCCGCCCCTGGTGGCCGGGACAGGAGCCGCGCAGCGGCCGCCGGCCGGGCTCGGCGACTTCAGCACGGACGTCCTCGGCAACCCCGTCATCACCTACGTCGCCGCGGACGGCACCGTCGAGGGCAGTATCGACTCCCTGGCCGGAACCAACCGGACGAACACCGCGTCCGGGCCGGACCTGCCCCGGCTGGACGCGGCCGCGGTCGCCGCGCGGGGCCGCCGCACCTTCACCGTCGGCAGTGCACAAGGCGATGGGCGCTGGCGGGTGATCGCGGTGCCCAGGACCACCCGCGCTCGTATGCCGGGGATCACGGTGACGTCGGCGTCCCCCGGCAGTGTGATCGTGTCGACACCGTTGACCCAGGTGGACGGCACAGTGGGCCGGATGTGGCGGACCTTCGAGAGGACCGGCCTCGGTCTGCTCGCGGTGCTGGCCGTGTTCGGCTGGTTCGCGGTCCGCTCCGGACTGCGCCCCCTGTCCCGTGTCGAGGAGACCGCCGCCGAGATCGCGGGCGGTGACCTCTCCCGTCGGATCCCCGGGCTGGCCGGCCCGAACACGGAGCTGGGCCGGCTGGCCGCGGCGCTGAACGGCATGCTCGGCCAGTTGGAGACCGCCTTCGCGGCCCGTGCCGAGTCCGAGGCGCGGATGAGCCGGTTCGTCGCCGACGCCAGCCACGAACTGCGCACTCCGCTGGCCGGGATCAAGGGCCTGACCGACCTCTACCGGCTGGGCGCTCTCGCCGGCCGTGCGGACGTCGACCGCACGATGTCCCGTATCGCCGACGAGTCCGAACGCCTCACCCGGCTGGTCGAGGACATGCTGACGCTGGCCCGCTTCGACGAGCACTCGCTCAAGGCCGCAGGAAAGGTCGACGGCCGCCGCGCGCCGTATGCGCCGTCCGGCCTCGACCTGGCCCCCACCGACCTCCGTACCCTCGCCGCCGACGCCCTCCACGACGTACGGGCCCTGGACCCGACCCGCGACGTCACCCTCACCGGCCCGGCCGGCGACGGTCCGCCCGCCTCCGCGCCGACCCTCGCCGACGAGGCCCGGCTGCGCCAGGTCGTCACCAACCTCGTCGGCAACGCCGTCACCCACACGTCCTCCGGCACACCGGTCCGCATCGGCGTCGGCACGGTCGGCGACCACGCCGTTCTGGAAGTCGCCGACCAGGGCCCGGGACTCGCGGTGGAACAGAGCGGTCGCCTCTTCGAACGCTTCTACCGTGCCGACACCTCCCGCAACCGTGCCACCGGCGGTGCCGGCCTCGGCCTCGCCATCGTCCATTCCCTCGTCACGGCCCACGCGGGGCATGTCGAGGTCGACTCCGCTCCCGGCCGGGGTGCCACCTTCCGGGTCCTCCTCCCGCGGCTCACCGACGTCGGCGACGGGCTGCCGCCGACGGAGGGAGCCGGCGGTTCCTGAAGATCGGCTCGGCGGCTTGACGGTCAGCTCAGCGGGACGTGGGTGAAGCGGGATGGGGTGTGGAGGCCGGACTCGACGCGGGTGGCGGTGGTGGGCCGGGGCGGGGAGGAGGGGGACCGGCGCCGGGGCACCGGCTAGCTCCGCGTCACCCGTACCCGGTAGTTCCCCGACGCGTCCTTGCCGGTCACCGCCACGGTGATGCCCCGCAGCGGATCCTTGAAGGTCTGGCCGGGGCCGAACGGCGCGTCCGAGAGTTCGGTGTGGACGTTGGGGCTGCTGGTGCAGCCGCCGGAGTGGGGGTGGGCGTCGTAGACCTTGATGGGGCCCTGGCCGGTGTCGGTGTTCGCGTCGATCCGGTAGATGAGGATGCCGGGGTGGCACACGGTCTCGTCGCCGCCGCCCTGGGTGCGCAGTTCCAGGGCGTAGCCGCTGTGGCCGTCGACCGCCACGACGACGAGTTTGCGGCCGCCGGCCCGGTACAGCGGGGTCAGGTCGTACTCGGCGGTGCCGCGGCCGGCCGCGCAGCTGATCTGGGTGGCGTCCAGCCAGCCCAGTTTCCACTTGTGCCAGCCGAGCAGGTCGTTTCCGGCGCCCCAGTCCTCGCTCATGATGTCCCAGTGGCCGACCGTGCCGGCGCCGTCCTGGGTGTAGAGGTCGGGGAGGCCGAAGACGTGGCCGTTCTCGTGGGGGAGCACGCGGTAGCCGGTGTGGGGGTAGGAGCCGGAGCCGTCGTCCTGGCGGGAGTAGACGAAGGAGGCGTTGGCGACCGGTACGCCGTCGGCGACCGGCGCGTCCGCGTTGCCGGCGAACGTCACCGACAGCACGGTGTCGAGGGCGGAGGGGCCCGCGTTCGGGGTGACCAGCACGTTGAGCAGGTCGTAGGAGCGGAAGTCCACGGTGGGGTCGGCGGCGGCCACTATGTCCTGGACCAGCCGGCGGTAGCCGGGGTCGAAGGGAGCGCCGCGCTCTATGCCGTAGTCCTTGAACGGCTTCGGCATGCGCAGCCAGTCGGTGATCGGCGTCTCGGGGCGGTAGTCGAGACGGCCGTAGGAGGCGGTGCGGAACCAGTCCTGGGTTCTGGGGAAGAACTCGTGGTAGCGGTCGAGTGCGCTGCCCTGGCCGGGCGCGTCGGAGAAGTCGATCATCAGGGTCAGGGCGTGGACGGTACCGCTGGAGTGGGAGTAGCCGGCGGCGGTGGGTATGCCCTCGGTCATCTGGATCTCGAGGCCGCCGCTGATCATGCAGGGGGCGAGGGCGGGCGAGCGGGCCAGGGCGAACGGGCCCGCGCCGGCGGTGGAGGAACCCGCCGTGAGGCGGCCCGGACCGGCCGTGGTGCTGACCGCGAGGGTCAGGGCGGTCACGGATGCGAGGGCGGCCACACGGCGCGGGCGTATCCGGTGTGCGCCCGGCGCACGCCGGCCGCGGGACGACTGCGGCTGCATGCAGGGGACCTTCCGCTCCACGGCAGCCGCCGGTCGCCGACTGCACCCTTGCGATCACCCTGTGTCGGCGGTGCGGGGGGCGCGCGCTGGAGGAGTCCGATCGTGGGTTTCCGGCGGGTAGGGAGCATGGACGCCGCAGGCGTAGAGGTGTGACTCGGGTCACATGAAGTTTTTCCGTGGTCGCGAAATATCCGGGGACCGTTTCCCCGTTTAGCCAGGTGTCCGAGCGAAACGGGGACTCGTTCCCCGGATCCTCCGTCCGAATGACCTCAGTGGCCTCACAGGCCTCAGCAACGTCAAGGAGTGCACCGTGATCACCGCGACCCCCGTGCGGCGCAGGACGCCCCGGCCCCGCGCCGACGCCCTGCGCAACCGGGAGCGGATCGTCGCCGCCGCCCGGGAGATGTTCGTCGAGCACGGCCCCGACGTGCCGCTCGACGACATCGCCCGCCGGGCCGGTGTCGGCAACGCCACGGTGTACCGCAACTTCCCGGACCGCGACGCCCTCGTCCGTGAGGTCGTCTGCTCCGTCATGGACCGTCTGGCGCGGGCGGGCGAGGAGGCGCTCACGGAGACCGGGGACGCCTTCGAGGCCCTGGAGCGCTTCGTGCACACCTCCGCGGACGAGCGGATCAGCGCGCTGTGCCCGATGGTCTCCAGTACGTTCGACCAGAACCACCCCGACCTGGAAGCGGCCCGCGAGAGGCTCGTGCAGATCGCCGGGGAGCTCATGGACCGGGCCAAGACGGCCGGCCGGCTCCGCCCCGACGTCGGCGTCGGTGACCTGTTCGTCGCCGTGGCCCAGCTCAGCCGGCCGCCGGCCGGCACGGGCTGCCTCAGCATCGACCGCTTCGTCCACCGCCACCTGCAGCTGTTCCTGGACGGACTGCGGGCCCCGGCCCGCTCCGAACTCCCGGGCACGGCCGCGACCATGGAGGACTTCCGGCAGAACTGACCGAGCTGACCTGAACCTGACCTGACCGATCAGTTCCGGGCCCCACACCGGTCCTTTTCCACGATTTTCCACGACCTGCACGTCACCTGAACGTCCGGCCGCCGCGCACCTGGGCGGGCCGTCATTCCCCCACGCCTTCTCACCGATTTCTCCGTCACGAAGTCCCGAAGTCCCGAAGTGGGTACCTCCATGTCCGAAACAGCACCGGCCGCCGTCGGCACCGCCGACGCCAACCGCTGGAAAGCGCTGGTCTTCATCGCGCTCGCCCAGCTGATGGTCGTCCTCGACGCGACCATCGTGAACATCGCACTGCCCTCCGCCCAGCAGGACCTGGGCATCTCCGACGGCAACCGCCAGTGGGTCGTGACGGCGTACGCCCTCGCGTTCGGCGGTCTGCTGCTCTTCGGCGGCCGGATCGCCGATCTGTGGGGCCGCAAGCGGGCCTTCGTCATAGGTCTGACCGGCTTCGCGGCCGCCTCCGCGCTCGGCGGCGCGGCGACCACCGGCGCGATGATGTTCGGCGCCCGCGCCCTCCAGGGCGTGTTCGGCGCGCTGCTCGCTCCGGCCGCGCTCTCGCTGCTCGCCGTGATGTTCACGGACGCCAAGGAGCGCGCCAAGGCGTTCGGCATCTACGGCGCGATCGCCGGTGGCGGCGGCGCCGTGGGCCTGATCCTCGGCGGTTTCCTCACCGAGTACCTGGACTGGCGCTGGACGTTCTTCGTGAACATCCCGTTCGCCGTGATCGCCGCGGCCGGTGCCTACTTCGTCATCCGTGAGCCGGAGGGCGGCCGCAACCGCTCCGCGCTCGACGTCCCGGGCGTGATCCTGTCCACGCTCGGTCTGGTGTCCCTGGTCTACGGCTTCACCCGCGCCGAGTCCGACGGCTGGGGCGACTCCGTGACGGTCGGCATGTTCGTCGCCTCCGCCGTGCTGCTGCTCGCCTTCGTGGTCGTGGAGAACAAGGTCAAGGCCCCGCTGCTGCCGCTGCGGGTGGTCACCGACCGCAACCGCGGCGGCATCTACCTCTCGCTCGGCCTCGCGATCATCGCGATGTTCGGCCTGTTCCTCTTCCTGACCTACTACCTCCAGGTCGTGAAGGGCTACTCGCCGGTGAAGACCGGCTTCGCGTTCCTGCCGATGATCGCGGGCATGATCACCGGCTCCACCCAGATCGGCGCCCGTCTGATGACCCGGGTCCCGGCCCGGCTGCTGATGGGCCCCGGCTTCCTGGTCGCCTCGCTCGGCATGCTGCTGCTGACCCGGCTGGAGATCGGCTCGTCGTACGCGACCCTGCTGCTGCCCGCGATGCTGCTCCTGGGCCTCGGCATGGGTACGGCGTTCATGCCGGCCATGTCCCTGGCGACCACGGGTGTCGAGCCCCGGGACGCGGGTGTGGCCTCGGCGATGGTCAACACCTCGCAGCAGGTGGGCGGCGCGATCGGTACGGCCCTGCTGAACACGATCGCGTCCTCCGCGACCACCTCGTACATCAGGGACCACATCGGGACCGCGGCCACCAAGCCGCAGCAGCAGCTGGTGCAGCTCCAGGGCATGGTGCACGGGTACACCAACGCCATCTGGTTCGCGGTCGGCATCCTGGTGCTCTCCGCCGCGATCGTGGTGACCTTCGTCAACGCCGGCCGCCCGGGCTCCGGCCAGGTCGTCTCCGGTGCGGGCGCAGAGGACGAGGTTCCCGTCCCGGTGGTCGCCCACTGACCGCCCGCTGAAAGGGCCGTGGCCGCCTCAGCGGAGCCACGGCAGGTCGGCACCCGCTTCGTTGGGCTGGAGGCCCTCGGCGACTATCTCCATGATCTCGCCGAGGGCCTTCTGCTGTTCGGGGGTCAGCCGCTCGAACAGCGCTTGGCGTACGGCGCTCACATGGCCCGGCGCGGTGCGCCGCAGCACCTCGTGGCCCTCGTCGGTCAGCACCGCGAACTGGCCGCGCTTGTCGGAAGGGCAGTCCTCGCGGCGTACCCAGCCGCTCTTCTCCAGGCGTGCGACGGCGTGCGAGAGGCGGGAGCGGGTGATCTTGGCTCTCCTGGCCAGCTCGGTCATCCGCAGCCGGCCTTGCGGGGCCTCGGCGAGCCAGACCAGCAGGCCGTAGTAGACGTGCGGCATCCCGGCGTCACGCTGCAGCTGGCGGTCGAGGTGATCCTCGAGCAGCGTGGTGGCGTGCAGGTAGGAGCGCCAGACGCGCTGCTCCTCGGCGCTGAGCCAGCGGTCCTGTGCGGCGGAATCGCGTGCCGTAGTCATGTGAACCACTGTACGGGGCTTCTCCTTGAATCTTAAACAAGTGAGGCGTAGTCTCCGAGGAGTAGAGCTTGAGAGTTAAAGCAACGAGCAACCAGGGAGCCGCCGCCATGTCCGCCGCCACCCAGGAGCGCATGCCCGCCCTCTATCTGAGCCACGGTGCCCCGCCCCTCGCCGACGACCCCGTCTGGCCCGGTCAGCTGGCCGCCTGGTCCGCCGACCTGCCCCGCCCCAAGGCGATCCTCATGGTCTCCGCGCACTGGGAGGAGGCCCCGCTCGCCCTCGGCGCGACCACGACCGTCCCGCTCGTCTACGACTTCTGGGGCTTCCCCGAGCACTACTACCAGGTGCGGTACGAGGCACCCGGCGCACCGGAGCTCGCCGAGTCCGTACGCAAGCTCCTGCGCGCCCCCGGTATGCCCGTGCAGGACATCCCGGACCGCGGCCTCGACCACGGTGCGTACGTCCCGCTGGTGGAGATGTTCCCCGCCGCCGACATCCCGGTCCTCCAGGTCTCCATGCCCACCCTCGACCCGGTGCGGCTGATGGAGATCGGCCGCCGGCTCGCGCCGCTGCGCGACGAGGGCGTGCTGATCGTCGGCTCCGGCTTCTTCACCCACAACCTGGCCGCGCTGCGGTACGCGGGCAACGGCGTGCCCAGCTGGTCCGCCGAGTTCGACGACTGGGGCCGGCGCGCGCTGGAGGCCCGCGACTGGGACGCCCTGCTGGACTTCCTCGACAAGGCCCCCGCGGGCCGCTACGCCCACCCGCGCACCGAGCACTTCGCCCCGCTCTTCGTCACCATGGGCGCGGCCGGGGCCGACGGTGAGCCGGCCGCGCAGAAGTCGGTGATCGACGGGTTCTGGATGGGAATGGCGAAGCGGTCGGTTCAGTTCGGCTGAGTGGGGCGCGGCCGCCGGGCCGGCCGCGGGCTCACAGCTCCTTCTCGTACCAGACGACGTCCCAGTACCGGTCGAACTTGCGGCCCACCTCCCGGTAGGTGCCGACGTACCGGAAGCCGAAGCGCTCGTGCAGCCGGGTGGAGGCCTCGTTGGGCTGCGTGATGCCGGCGTAGGCGCGGTGCAGGTCCTCGCCGGACAGCGCCTCGAAGAGCGCCTTGTAGAGCAGGGTGCCGATGCCCCGGCGGCCGGCGTGCGGGGCGACGTAGACCGTCGCCTCCACGGAGGTGCCGTAGGCGGGCTTGGCGCGGAACGCGCTGGATGTGGCGTAGCCCAGAATCTCCTGTGACTCGGTGTCCACGGCAACCATCAGGCGGTGCGGGCCGTCTTCGGGGTGGGAGAGCAGCCAGGGGCGTCGCTCCTCGGGTGTGAAGACCGTGGTGTCGAATGTGATGGGCGTCTCACGTACGTAGTGGTTGTAGATGGCCGTGAGGGCTTCGAGATCCCCCTCGGCTCCCGGTCTGACCTGCACCTCTGCACGCTCTGCCAGCATCCCGCCTCCCTGTGTGGTCGGACAGGGTACTGCATGATCAGAAAAAAAGGGGGGTGGGTTGGGAATTCTGTCCTGATTCCAGTCGTTGTTTCCATCGGATGCCGGGCACTCGAGCAGAGTCCCAACCGTTCATCTCGCGGAGTGTCAAGTGTCCTGGACCACCCGCTGACCCACATCGCAAGGGAGCACGCATGGCAACCCGTGCCGTCGCCCGTCGTCAGTCCGCCTCCGGCGAGACGGCCGACGCGGCAAGCAGTGTTCGCGCCCATGGCGGCGAGATCGCCGATCGCGACCTGGTCGGCATGTACCTCGACGAGATCGCGCGGACCCCTCTGCTCGACGCCGCCAAGGAAGTCGACCTGTCCCAGACCATTGAGGCGGGCGTGTTCGCACAGCAGATCCTCGACGGGTACGAGGAGTCCAAGACGGACGCCAGTCGCGAGGAGCTCGAGGCCCTGGTCGCCGAGGGGGAGCGCGCCAAGGACGTGTTCATCCGCTCCAACCTGCGTCTGGTCGTCGCCGTCGCCCGTCGCTACCCCCGCAGCGGTCTGCCCCTGCTCGACCTGATCCAGGAGGGCAACGCCGGCCTGGTGCGCGCGGTCGAGAAGTTCGACTACCGCAAGGGCTTCAAGTTCTCGACGTACGCCACCTGGTGGATCCGGCAGGCGATCACCCGCTCGATCGCCGACCAGTCCCGCACCATCCGGCTGCCCGTCCACCTCGTGGAGGAGCTGGGCCGCATCCGCCGTGTGCAGCGCGAGTTCAACCGGGAGAACGGGCGCGAGCCGGAGCCCGCGGAGGTCGCGGCCGAGCTCGGTTCCACGCCGGAGCGCGTCATCGACGTGCTCGACTGGGCCCGTGACCCGGTGTCGCTGAACATGTCGGTGGACGACGAGGGCGAGACCCAGTTCGGCGACCTGCTCGAGGACACCTCCGCGGTGTCGCCCGAGCAGTCGGTGCTGACCCTGCTGCGCAGCGAGGAGCTGGACGACCTGATCGGCCGGCTCGACCAGCGCACGGCCTCCATCATCAAGATGCGGTACGGCATCGAGGACGGCCGGGAGCGCACGCTGACCGAGGTCGGCAAGGAGCACGGCCTGACCCGCGAACGCATCCGCCAGATCGAGAAGCACGCGCTGCTGGAGCTGAAGAAGCTCGCCCGCAGCACCGGCTTCGACGCGGCGGCGTAACCCGTAGCGCCGGCCGGTGGGGTGCCGGCCGCCCGGGACCGCGTACGCCAGGTGGCGGCACAGCGCGTGAACGGCGCCGTGCCGCCGCTTCAAATCTCCGGCCGCCGGGAACAACACCTCCGGGCCCCGCGAGTCCGGGGCCTTCCCCTGAACCATGTCCCGACGCACATCCCCCCCGGCGCCGGGACCTTCCCGAGCCGGGTTTCGGCGCCCGTCCCCCCGGGTGCCGGAGCCCGGCTCCTCCGTGCGTACACGCCTGAGCGGCGGGCCACCCCGTACCTGAACCCCGGGGTGGCCCGCTGGATGGCAGATTCTGCCACATGGGCATAACCTGCCGCCGTGAGCTCCACTGATCCTGCTGGTTCTTCCGCCCCTTCGGGCACCTCCGATCCTGCTGCTTCCTCCGGTTCCTCCGGTTCCTCCGGTTCCTCCGGTTCCTCCTCCTCCGGGCTTTCCGGTCCTTCCCCGGCCTCCGGATCGCTGACGGATCGACGCAAGGCCGAGACGCGGATGGAGATCGCGCGGGCGGCCGCCGGTCTGTTCGCCAGCCGGGGGCTGAAGGCCACCCGCGCGGAGGACATCGCCCAGGCCGCCGGATGCGCTCCGCGCACCTTCTACCGCTACTTCGCCAGCAAGGAGGAAGCGGTCGCCCCCCTCTACGCGGCGGGCGCCCGGCGCTGGACGGAGGCGGTCCGCGAGGCCCCCGCGGCCCTGTCCGTGCCCGAGGCCCTGGAACACGCCGTCCGTCTGACCCTCACCCCCGGCGGGGCCGTGTCGGCCGCGTCCTGGGAGTGGGTGCGCACCCTGGTCCGCCTGGCCGGCACGAATCCGGCGCTGCGGAGGGTGTGGGCGGAGGTCTGCCACGCTTCGGAACAGGCGCTGGCGGAGATCCTGGCGGCGCGGAGAACCGGCGCGGACAGCGTTGCCGACCCGGCCGCCCCCGGCCTCCCGTTCACCGCGGCGGTGGCCGGGGCGGCGGTGAGGGTGGCGGTCGAGTCGTGGGCCCGCACCTCGAACCCTCCGTCCGGCCCGGAGGGCCCGGCCGCGCTGGCGCTGGGGAATCTCGCGGCGTTGCGCGGGTTCGCCTGGGAGGCGGCTTCGTAGTAGAAGGTGCGGTGCCGGTGGCCGTGCCGATGCCGGTGCTGGGCCGATGCCGATGCCGATGCCGGTGCAAGGCCGCCGCGGCAGCCGGGGTGGGTGCGCATCCCTTCGGCGTGCGTGGGCAGGCGCACTCCCTCGACCACCTCCTCGACCGCCCCCTCAGCCGCCCCCTCAGCCGCCCCCCGCCCGGCTCAGCCGCCCGCCCAGCTCCCGCACGCACCGCACGAGTTCCCCGGGCTCCCGCACCACGAAATCGCACCCCACCATCGCCAGCCGCACCGCCAGCCACTCCATGGGACCCCCGGACGTGCCCCGCAGCACGCAGCCCCCGGCTTCCAGCGGCTCAGGCCGTCCCGCCCACGCCGGCACCCGGGACGCGACGAAGTCCACGGACCCGGTGAACTCGACCTCGTAGGCGTACGAGTCCTGCCTCCGCTGGATCGACTGGCGCAGGTACTCCGCGGCACTCCCCGTCGGCAGCTCCCGCGGCGCGAACCGCGCCCCGGTCGCGAACGGCTCGCTCACCCGGTCGACCCGGAACGTACGCCAGTCGTCGCGGTCGAGGTCGTAGGCCACGAGGTACCACCGCCGCCCGGTCGACACCAGCCGGTAGGGCTCGGTCAGCCGCCGTGAGTCGCTCCCGTCCCCGGCCCGGTACGCGAACCGCAGCCGCTCCCGCCCGGCCACCGTCGACGCCATCACGGTCAGTGTCTCGGGCGCGATGCTCGCCCCGTCCCCGCTGGTCAGTGGGGTCGTCGCGGCCTGAAGGGTGGAGACGCGGTGGCGCAGCCGGCCCGGCAGCACCTGCTCCAGTTTCGCCAGCGCCCGTACGGAGGCCTCGTCCACGCCCGCGACCGCGTGCCCGGCGCCGGCCCGCAGCCCCACCGCGATGGCCACCGCCTCCTCGTCGTCGAGCACCAGGGGCGGCATCGCCTTGCCCGCGACCAGCCGGTACCCGCCGTCCGCGCCCATGGTCGCCTGCACCGGGTAGCCCAGCTCCCGCAGCCGGTCGACGTCCCGCCGCACGGTGCGGCGGGACACCCCGAGCCGCTCGGCCAGTTCGCCGCCGGGCCACTCGCGGGGCGTCTGGAGGAGGGAGAGGAGCTGGAGCAGCCGGCCCGGGGTGTCCGTCGTCATACGGTCCAGAATGCCGGAGAACTAGGACATGATCTGTCCTATTCGGCCTCTAGCTTCGACGCATGACCTCCACCGAGACCCTCAGCACCGCCGGGCAGGCGGTGGCCGACCGCCGTCGCTGGTTCGCCCTGGCGATCGTGATGACCGCCGCCTTCATGGACCTGGTCGACGTCACGATCGTCAACATCGCCATCCCTTCCATACAGCGGGACGCCGGCGCGTCCTTCAGCCAGATCCAGTGGATCACCGCCGGGTACGCCCTCGCCTTCGCCGCGGGTCTGATCACCGGAGGGCGGCTCGGCGACATCCACGGCCGCAAGCGGCTGTTCCTCGTCGGCATCGGCGGCTTCACGCTGGCGTCGGCGCTGTGCGGCTTCGCCGCGAACCCGGAGATGCTGGTCGCCTCCCGCATCCTTCAGGGCGCGATGGCGGCGATGATGGTGCCGCAGGTGCTGTCGATCGTGCACGCCACCTTCCCGGCGCACGAGCGGGGCAAGGTCTTCGGGCTGTTCGGCGCGATCGTCGGCCTGGGCGCGGTCTCCGGCCCGCTGCTGGGCGCACTGCTGACGGAGTGGAACCTGTTCGGCCTCGAGTGGCGGCCCATCTTCCTGATCAACCTGCCGGTCGGTGTCGTCGCCTTCCTCCTCGGCCGCCGCTTCATCACCGAGTCGAAGGCCCCCAGGGCGCTGAAGCTGGACCTGGTCGGCGTCGCGCTGGTGACGCTGGGCCTGCTGATGCTGCTGTACCCGCTCACCCGGGGCCTTGAGCTGGGCTGGCCGCTGTGGGGGTACGTGTCGATGGCCGGCGCGGTCGGCGTCTTCGCGGCGCTGGTGGCGTACGAGCGGCGCAAGAGCGCGCGGGACGGCTCCCCGCTGGTCGAACTGTCGCTGTTCCGGGTGAAGAGCTTCGCGGCGGGCATCGCGGTGCAGACCGTCTTCGGGGTCGGGCTCGGCGTGTTCTTCCTGGTGTGGACGCTGTACATGCAGGTCGGGCTGGGCTGGAGCCCGCTGCGGGCCGGGCTGACCGGGGTGCCCTTCTCGATCGCGGTCTCCGTGGCGGCCGGGATGTCCGTGCAGAAGCTGGTGCCCCGCTTCGGCCGCAAGGTGCTCCAGGCCGGCGCGCTGGTGATGGCTCTGGGCGTCCTGCTCTACATCGGGGAGGCCCACCGGTATGGCCAGGGCATCGCCTCCTGGCAGATGGCCCTCCCGTTGGTGGTCATGGGCGCCGGCATGGGGCTGATCGTCGCGCCGCTGACGGACGCGGTGCTCTCCGAGGTGCCGCGTGAGCACGCGGGGTCGGCGTCGGGGCTGATCAACACCGTGCAGCAGATGGGCAACGCGCTGGGGCTGGGGCTGGTGTCGGTGGTCTTCTTCGGCTCGATCGGCGACCACCTGACCCCGGCGCAGGTGGGCCCGGCGTTCGTGGCCGCCTTCCAGCACGCGCTGGGCTGGGTGGCCGGTGTGATGGGTGCGATCTTCCTGCTGATGTTCGCCCTGCCCAAGCGGCCGGCGCAGCACGTCGAGGGCGGGGATTTCCCGCTCCCGGTGCAGGGCAGGGAGCGGGAACTCGTCTCCTGAACTCCCGGCAGCCTTCCTGAGCCTGCCCATGTCCTTCCCGGGAAGGGCCCGGCGTCCGCGGACGCCGGGCCCTTCCTCGTACCCGTGCCCTTCCTTCGCACCTGAAGTCCGTTCATGCCCGAATGTGGTCCGAACCTGTTTACTTTCCGGAAATCCGGGCGTAGCCTCCCGGTGAAACCACACGTTCGGGCATGAGTCGGAGGCGAACGGACATGTACGCACCGGAGCGACAGCAGGAGATCCTCCGGCTCGCCCGGGACGGCGGCCGAGTGGACGTGCTCTCGCTCGCCGAGGAGTTCCAGGTGACGGCGGAGACGATCCGCCGTGACCTCAAGGCCCTCGACCGCGCGGGCCTGCTCCGCCGGGTGCACGGCGGCGCCATCCCGGCCGGCCGCCTCGACTTCGAGCCGGACCTCACCGAACGCGAGGGCACGGCCGCCGACGAGAAGGACCGCATCGCCAAGGCGGCCCTCGCCGAACTGCCGGCCGAGGGCACGCTGATCCTCGACGCCGGCACGACGGTCGCCCGCCTGGCCGGGGCGATCCCCCTGGAGGCACGGCTCACGGTCGTCACGCACTCCCTGCCGATCGCGGCCCGCCTCGCCGACCACCCGGGCATCCAGCTCCACCTGGTCGGGGGGCGCGTACGGCACCGTACGCGCGCCGCCGTGGACGCCTGGGCCCTGCGCGCGTACGGCGAGATCCGCGCCGACGTGCTGTTCCTCGCCGCCAACGGCTTCTCCGCCGAGCACGGTCTGACCACCCCCGACCTCGCCGAGGCCGCGGTGAAGCGGGCGGCCGTCGGCGCCGCCCGCCGGGTGGTGCTGCTCGCGGACTCCGCCAAGCACGGCCAGGAGCACTTCGCCCGCTTCGGCGGCCTGGACGACGTGGACCTGCTGATCACCGACAGCGGGCTGAACCCCGACGACGCCGTCGCCATCGAGCGCGGCGGCACGGAAGTAGTACGCGCATGATCCTCACCGTCACTCCCAACCCGTCCCTCGACCGTACGTACGAGGTCCACGCCCTGAAGCGCGGCGAAGTCATCCGCGCCGAGACCGAGCGCATGGACCCCGGCGGCAAGGGTGTCAACGTCTCGCGTGCCGTCGCGGCCGCCGGGCAGCGCACGGTCGCCGTGCTGCCCCTCGGGGGTGCGCCGGGCGCGCTCGTCGCGGACCTGCTGGACGTGCAGGGCATCGAGGTCGCGCCGGTCCCGATCACCGGGGCCACCCGCTCCAACATCGCGCTCGCCGAGCTGGACGGGGTCCTCACGAAGATCAACGCGCCCGGCCCGGAGCTGTCCGCGCAGGAGCGGGAACTGCTGCTGGAGACGGTCCGCGCGCAGTCGGGCGACGCCGACTGGATCGCGTGCTGCGGCAGCCTGCCGCGCGGGCTCGAACCCGCCTGGTACGCCGATCTGGTCGCGCGGGCGCACTCCGCCGGCAAGCGCATCGCCCTGGACACCTCCGGGCCCGCCCTGCTGGCGGCCCTGCGGGAGGGGCCGGACGTGGTGAAGCCGAACGCGGAGGAGCTGGCGGAGGCCGTCGGGCGTCCCCTGGCGACCGTGGGCGACGCGGTGAAGGCGGCCGAGGAACTGCGCGAGACGGGTGCGCGGGCGGTGCTCGCGAGCCTGGGCGCCGACGGTCAGCTGCTGGTGGACGCGACGGGCGCCTGGTTCGGCACCGCGCGGGTAGACGCGGTACGCAGCAACGTGGGCGCCGGCGACTCCTCGCTCGCCGGTTTCCTGATCGCCGGCGGCCGCGGCCCCGAGGCACTCGCCTCCGCCGTCGCGCACGGCGCGGCGGCCGTGCGGCTGCCCGGCAGTGTGATGCCCACCCCGGCCGACCTGGACCCGGCCGCGGTGACGGTCACGAGGGAGGTCCCGGTGGACCGCGAACTGACGGAGCCGGTGTCATGAACGTGCGTACGCCCGCGGCGCCGACCGCGCTGAAACGGTTCCCCAGGAAGCGGCGAGGTGCCCCCTTACTCGCCGCGACCACCGGCCGGCAGGGCACCCTGAGCCGCTCCGCCGACCCGCGGAGGCGGGGCTTCCCCGCCCCCGCCTCCGCACCCGCCGCCTCCCCCCACACCACCCCCGTCCCCACCCCGCCCACCCCACTTCCCGGGCGATACGCGCGCTAAGGAGCCCGCGATGAGCGAGATGATCACCGCGGACCTGGTCGACCTCGACCTGTCCGTCGATACCAAGGAAGCGGCGGCGCGCGTTCTCGCCGAACGCATGGTGGCCCTGGGCCGGGTGACCGACCTGGAGGGCTTCCTCGCCGATGTGGCCGCCCGCGAGGCGCAGATGCCGACCGGCCTCGACGGCGGCATCGGCATCCCGCACTGCCGCAGCGAGCACGTCACCGAACCCACCCTCGCCTTCGGGCGCAGCGCGGCCGGGATCGACTTCGGCGCCGCCGACGGCCCGGCCGACCTGATCTTCCTGATCGCCGCGCCGGCCGGTGCCGACGACGCCCACCTGACGATCCTGTCCTCGCTGGCCCGGCAGCTGATGAACGCCGAGTTCACCTCCGCGCTGCGCTCGGTGGGCGACGCCGCCGCGGCGGCCGCGCTGATCCGGGGCGACAAGGTGGCGGCCGAGGCGCCCGAGGCGGCCGAGGCGCCCGAGGCGGCTGAGACCGCCGGGGCCTCCGGGGCCGCCGGGACCGCCGAGACCGTCGGAGCGACCGGTTCCGAAGACTCCGCTGCGGCGTCGGCGGCGGCCTCCGCCGACGCCGCAGCGGGCAGCACGGCCCCCGCCGGGGCGGAGCGGCCGTTCCGCATCGTCGCCGTCACCTCCTGCCCGACCGGCATCGCCCACACCTACATGGCGGCCGAGTCGCTGGAGACCGCGGGACGGGACGCGGGCGTCGAGGTCGTCGTCGAGACGCAGGGCTCGGCCGGGTTCACCCGGCTCGACCCGGCGGTGATCGCGGCGGCGGACGGCGTGATCTTCGCCCACGACGTGCCGGTGCGCGACAAGGAGCGCTTCGCCGGGAAGCCGACCGTCGACGTCGGCGTGAAGGCGGGCATCAACCGGCCCGGCGAGCTGATCTCCGAGGTCCGCGGCAAGGCGGAACGCGGCGAGGTCACGGCGGCCGCGGCGCCCGGCACGCCGGTCGAGCGGGCCGGTGACTCCACCGAGGGGTACGGCACCAAGCTGCGCAAGTGGCTGATGTCCGGAGTCAGTTACATGGTCCCGTTCGTCGCGGCGGGCGGTCTGCTGATCGCCCTGGGCTTCGCGATCGGCGGCTACGAGATCAAGTCTGCGCCCTCGGTCATGGACCACTTCGTGTGGACCCAGGCCCACAGCTGGGCGGCCCTGATGTTCCAGATCGGCGCGGTGGCGTTCGGCTTCCTCGTCCCGGTCCTGGCGGGCTACATCGCGTACGGCATGGCGGACCGGCCCGGTCTGGTCCCCGGCTTCGTGGGCGGCATGATCGCCTCCACGATCAACGCGGGCTTCCTCGGCGGCCTGGTGGCCGGTCTGATCGCCGGTGGCGTGGTGATGGCGATCCAGAGGATCAACATCCCGGCGGTGCTGCGCGGCATCATGCCGGTGGTGGTGATCCCGCTGATCTCCTCGGCGGTCGTCGGGTTCCTGATGTTCGTGGTCGTCGGCAAGCCCATCGCCTCCGCGCAGAAGGCCATGACGGACTGGCTGAACGGCCTCTCCGGCACCAACGCACTGCTGCTCGGCGCCCTGCTCGGTCTGATGATGTGCTTCGACCTCGGCGGCCCGGTCAACAAGGTCGCCTACACCTTCGCCACGGCCGGGATCGCGGTCGCCAACCCCAGTGACTCCGCGATGAAGATCATGGCGGCGGTCATGGCGGCCGGTATGGTGCCGCCGCTGGCGATGGCCCTGGCCACGACCGTGCGCGGCAGGCTCTTCACGCAGACCGAGCGCGAGAACGGCAAGGCCGCCTGGGTGCTGGGCGCCTCCTTCATCTCCGAGGGCGCGATCCCGTTCGCCGCGGCCGACCCGCTGCGGGTCATCCCGGCCTCGATGGTCGGCGGCGCGCTCACCGGGGCCCTGTCGATGACCTTCGGTGCCACGCTGCGCGCCCCGCACGGCGGCATCTTCGTGGTCCCGCTGATCGGCAACGCGCTCCTCTACCTGATCGCCATCGCGGCCGGCGTCTGCGTCTCCACGGCGCTGGTGGTCGTCCTCAAGGGCATGCGCAAGCAGGCCCCGGAGGCCGCCGCGGGCAACGGGCCGGCGACGGGGGCCCCGGCGACCGCGGAGCGGCAGCAGCCGGTCGCGGCCTGACGGCCGGCACCCCCTGTCCCATTAGCGCGCTGTGAGCAGTTCACGGCACCTGCGAGATACGTCACGGTCCGGGACCAAAGTCCCGGACCGTGGTGTGTACTGGGGTGCATGCCTGCGCACGCGTCGATCCTCCAGCCGGTGGTGGTGATCCTCCTCGCCCTGGTGACCGCCGCCTGGGTGACCCTGCTGGGGCGCATCCTGCGCCGCCGCCGCTTCCGGGCGGCCGCACGGCGCGCCCACCGGAGGTCCGCGAACGCTGTCCCGGACCTTCCTGCCCTCCCTGCCCTGCCGGGCCAGCGGCAGACGGCCCCCGAGCGGGAGACCGTGGAGCTGACCCCGGCGGAGGAAGACGCCTTCGCCGGCCTGGTACGGCGGCTGGACCGGCCCTAGCGGAAGCGCCGCGAGAGCGCGGCGGTTCAGGCCTGCTGGGCCGCCCGGCGCTCCATGGCGTCGCGGGCCGCGTCCTCCGACGCGTACACCTCGCACATATGGCGCCCGTCGGGCGTCGCCGTGTGCTCGACCTCCCAGAGGGAGAGTTCCCTGCCGCCGTGCAGCAGGAAGGCGTGCTCGTAGAGCGAGAAGGTCAACGCGCCCCGGCCGGCCCGGCCCGGGCGGCCGAAGGCCTGCGTGATCTGGTGCGCTAACGCCGTCGCCAGCAGCGCCGCCGTCTCGGCGTCCGGCCGGTCCGGGTTCTCCGCGCGGCGCAGCAGCCGGCGCGCGTGGTCCGCCGAGTCGTCCGGGGCGTACACGTGCCGGGGCTCGGGGAGCGGTGACAGCTGCGTCAGCACCGGCAGCTCGAAGTCCGGGGCGTCCGCCGGCAGCGGCAGCCTGGCCGTGGCGGTGCGCAGCTCCTCCTCGTCCACGTACACCTCGTGCTGCGGCTCGCTGCCGGGTGCGGTGTTGTGCACCAGCTCCCACAGCGTGACCGCCGAGCCGTCGGCGAGCAGCCAGGTGTGCCGGTACGTCTCACGGTGCAGCCCCGCGCTGTGGTGGGCGGAGTGCAGCGAACCGTCGTGCGCCAGCGGGCACTCCAGCCGCCGCAGGCACTCATCGGGCAGTTCGAAGGAGTTCAGGGCACGGCCGAGGAGCCGCTCGAGCTGCTCCTCCGGAGACTCGGGCGACTCGGCTGGTTCGTACGCTGCCGTCTCGTACGGAACGCTCAAGGTTTCTCCCGGCGTTGCTGCATGTCACCTTGTGGGTGCATACCGTAGCCCCTCGGTCGGACATCATGTCCGGGAACCGAGAAAACGTGTGCCGGAAAAACGCCTGGGCCGCGCGGAATGTTCCCGCGCGGCCCGATCCATCGTCAGAAGTCGCCGCTCAGGCGCCGGTTTCCGCGGTCCACTCGCTCCAGGACATGTTCCAGCCGTTGAGCCCGTTGTCCGGGGCGACCGTCTTGTCCGGAGAGTTCCTGACGATCACGAGGTCGCCGATGAGGGAGTTGTCGTAGAACCACTTGGCGGTGGTGTCGCCCTGGGCGCCCTGCACGTCCGCGAGCCCCACGCAGCCGTGGCTGGTGCCCTCGCGCCCGAACGGCGGGTTGCCCCTGTTGTACCAGTAGTTGCCGTGCACGAAGGTGCCGGACTGGGTCAGGCGCATGGCGTGCGGCACGTCCGGGATGTCGTACTCGCCGCCGAAGCCGACCGTCGAGCCGTTCATACGGGTCTGCACGAACTTCTCGGAGATCACCATCTGGCCGTTGTAGGTGGTGTGGTCCGGGCTGCCCGCCGAGATCGGCACCGACTTCAGGGTCCTGCCGTCACGGACCACGGTCATGGTCTGCGTGTCGACGTCGACGGTCGATACCTGCGAACGCCCGACGGTGAAGGTCACCGTCTTCTTCTGCACGCCGTAGACGCCGTTAGCGCCCTGGACGCCGTCCAGGTCGATCTTCATCGTGACCTTGGAGCCGGCCTTCCAGTACTCCTGGGGCCGGAAGTCGAGCCGCTGCGCCCCGAACCAGTGCCCGGCCACCTGCTGTCCGCTGCTGGAGGTGACGGTGATGTGCGACTGGACGGCCTTCTTGGCGGTGATGGCCTTGTCGAAGGTGAAGGACACCGGCATCCCGACGCCCACCGTGGTGCCGTCGTCCGGGGTGTAGGTCCCGATGAAGCTGTTCGACGTCGTGACCGTGGTGAAGATGGAGTTGGCCGCGGCCGTGCGCCCGTCAGAGTCCTTCGCGGTCGCCGATATCCGGTACTTCGTCCCGCGCTCCAGCTGGGCCTTGGGCTTCCAGCTCCGGCCGTCGGCGGATATCGCGCCCGGCACGGCCTGCCCGGACCCCGCCACGGTCATCTGCACGTCGGTCAGCCTGCCGTCGCCGACCTTCACGCCGGTGGCGTTGATGGACGCGCCGGTCGAGCCGTCCTTCGCCGAGATGGCGATCTTCGCCGTGGACGTCTTCGTGGAGGTGCCGCCGCCCTTTCCGTCGTCGTCGCTGGCGCTGGCGTCGCCGCCGCACGCGGTGAGGGTGAGGGCGCCGACCATCAGGGCGGCACAGGCCACCAGTGCGCGCCGCGCTGCAATGTCCGGCGTTGTCACGGGCTGCTCCAGGTTCGTGTGATGTGCGTGATCCGCTCCAGTGCGTGAACGAAGAGGGAACCGGGGCCGGATGAGGTTCCCTCCGTTCGCGGTGCGGGCCACCACGTGACAGAACCGGGACAATCGCAGCGATCCGCGGATCTACGGCCTGCCGCCGCGGGCCCCGTACAGCTCCTCGTACGACGGCCACGCCCCGCCCGGCCCGTCCACCGGGCCGGCGGCCCGAACGGCGCGGACGATCGCGCGGGTCACCAGGTCCGCGCCGGCCGCGAGGACGGCGTTCAGCGCCAGCGGGTCGTCCTCCTGACCGGAGAGCGGGCGGGCACCCGTGGCCAGGGCGAACACCGTGTCACCGTCGTTGAGCAGATGGACCGGCCGGACGGCGCGGGCGATGCCGTCGTGGGCGGTGCCGGCCAGCTTCTGCGCCTGCGCCTTCGACAGGCCGGCGTCGGTGGCGACCACCGCGAGCGTGGTGTTGAGCGGCGGCGGTGCGCCGCGTCCCGCGGACTCGGCGAGGCGCCGGCGCGCGGCCTCGTGGACATGTGCCTCCGGGTACACCACGCGGCCCTCGAACAACTCGCCGTACAGCACACCCGTTTCCGGATCCACCGCCGAGCCGACGGCGTTGACCACCACCAGCGCGGCCACCGTGACCCCCGAGTCCAGCACCGTGCTCGCGGACCCGACGCCGCCCTTCAGCCCGCCCACGACGGCACCCGTGCCGGCGCCCACGCATCCCTGGGGCACCGGCGCCCCGGGAGCGCCGGCCGCGGCCGCCTCGACGGCCGCCCGGCCGGTGGCCGCGTCCGGCCGGGCCCGGAAGTCGCCGCCCCGGCCCAGGTCGAAGACACACGCGGCGGGCACCACCGGCACGACGTGCGCCGGATCCGCGCCGACGCGCACCCCGCGCCGCTGCTCCTCCAGCCAGGCCATCACACCCGACGCCGCGTCGAGCCCGTAGGCACTGCCGCCGGTCAGCACGACCGCGTCGACCTTCCGTACCAGGTTGCGGGGGTCGAGAGCGTCGGTCTCCTTGGTGCCGGGGCCGCCCCCGCGTACGTCGACCGCGGCGACCGCCCCGCCCTCCGGCGCGAGCACGACCGTCGTACCGGTGAGCCGGCCGTCGCCGATCCGGGTGGCGTGTCCCACCCGCAGGCCCATGACGTCCGTCAGTGCGTCAACTGTCATGCGGGCAGTCTGGCCCAGACCGGGGCGCCCGGTGCGGCCCGTACCCTTGTGGGTATGAGCAGCGCCCCCACGCCCGAGCCCCGCGAGCCGAAGCCCGCGCTGGTCTTCGACGACCCGATGGACCAGCAGTCCTCGGACGACACCGACCGCGGATGGGGCGAGCGGACCGAGGCGGACAGTGCCGGCGACCTCAAGCGCTTCCTCGACGAGAAGCCGCCCCACCACCTCTGAGCCCGGCCCGGCCCCCGCGGCGCCCGGCCCCCCGCTATCGCTCTCCGGGGCCCGAGGCGCGCTGGGCCACCAGCAGGTCGCGGATATCCTTGAGCACCTCGAGTTCGGTCACCTCCACGATCTCCTTCGTGCCCTCCCGCGCCTTCCTGCGGGATTCCATCCGGGCCAGGTACCTGGACATCGGCAGAACCATCAGGAAGTACACCACCGCACCGGTGATCACGAAGCTGAGCGTGGCGCCCAGCACGGATCCCCACATCAGCTGTATGCCGTGCGTGCCCTTGCAGGACGCGCTCAGGCATGAGCTGTAGGTGTCCAGGTTCTGCGTACCGACCGCGCCGACCAGCGGGTTGATGATCCCCTTCACCACCGAGTTGACGATGTTCGTGAAGGCGGCGCCGATGACCACCGCGACCGCCAGATCGACGACGTTGCCGCGCATCAGGAAGGCCTTGAAGCCCTGCCAGACGCTGGGTCCGTTCTTCTCGCTCACCTGGGAGCCTCTCTTCGCTTGCACAGGGTGTGGAACAAAACGCTCCGCAACCTACGGCACGACGAGGTGCCCCTGTCCAGCGCGGTGGCCCGGGCAAGGATCTCAGCACAGCGTCACCGCCAGCCGTGCCGTCGCGCTCGCGCCGACCAGCCGCGCCGCGGTGGGGCGCGGCACCGCCAGCACCACCAGCGCCCCGCTACCGGCCGCGCCGTCCTCGACGCCCGGCACCTTCGTCACGCGGGCCCCGCGCGCCACCACCCGGGCGTCGCCGCCCGTGGCCGGGTCCTCGGCGGCGATGACGTCGACGCGGTCGCCGGGCCGCAGCAGCCGCACGGTGGCCGCGTCGGCGATCCGGACCGGCGCCGTCACCAGCTCGGCCGCGGGCTGCCGTCGTACCGGCCCCGTCGGCGGATGCCCGCGTGCCCGCCCTCCGCGGTCCGGATCCGGCGCGGCGCGCGGTCCTGCCGCCACGAGCGCCGCCGCGGTCACGGCGAGACCGACCGCCAGGGCCCGCCTGCGGTGCCGTACCAGGCGTTGCAGCTGATACCGCCCGCCGTGCACCCGCACCGGCGCGAAGTGCGGCACCTCGCAGGTGGCGGGGGCGTCGGTGCCCGGCGGGCGCGGGGCGGCGAACGGCGTCGGAGGGGTCGGTGGGGAGGAGGGCGGGGGAGACATCTGCACGAGGACCACCACCTGCGGGAAGGAGACGAGGGATCGGCTTGCGCTCCCACGATGACGCCTCGCGCCGATGCCCGCCGGAGCCGGTGGACGACCGAAGGGTTGTGGAAAACCCGCCCACCCGAACGTGCGCTTCCGCTGCCGCGGGATCAGCGTCTTGCCCGGCCTGCGTGCCGTGACCTTGCCGTGATTTGTCATGAGTTGCCGTGAGTTGCGTTGAGTTGCCGTGAATTGCGGCTTTGCGGGCTACGGCCCCGGCGTCACGGCACCGCGCGCCGTGGTCCTGTGCTTCCTTCCGCTGCCGCGGGATTGGCGGCCCGCCGCCTTGCGCGGCGAGGCGCTGCCGCGAGTGCGGCCCTGTGCGCCGCAGCACCGCGTGCCGTGGCCCTGCCCGTGCATGCGACCTCGCGCGCCACGGTGCCGGAGCCCACGGCGCCGTAAGTCGTGGCGCTGTGCTTCCGCTGCCGCGGGATCAGTGGCCTGCCGTCCTGCGCGCCGTGGCCCCGCCGCGACCACGGCCCTGCGCGCCCCGGCGCCGGGCGCCACGGCACCGCTGCCCCCACCGCACCGCACCGCGCGCCGTCCCGCTACGGCAGTACGAACCCCGGATCCATTCCGCCCAGGGCGTTCACGCACAGGCAGTCCCGTTTCGCGGTTTCCGGCAGGGCCGCGACCGCGTCGAAGAGCACGTCGCGCAGCCGTGCCACGTTGGCCGAGAACACCCGCAGCACCTCCTCGTGCGAGACGCCCTCGCCGGTCTCCGCGCCCGCGTCGAGGTCGGTGACCAGGGTCAGGGAGGTGTAGCAGAGCTCGAGTTCACGGGCGAGCGCGGCCTCCGGATGACCGGTCATGCCGACCACCGACCAGCCCTGCGCCTGGTGCCACAACGATTCGGCACGGGTGGAGAAGCGGGGGCCCTCGACCACGACCAGGGTGCCGCCGTCCACGGGCTCCCAGTCCCGTCCGCGGGACGCCTTCAGGGCGGCGGCCCGGCCGGTGGGGCAGTAGGGGTCGGCCAGTGACACGTGCACGACGTTGGGGACGGTGCCGTCCGGCAGCGGCAGGCCGTCGAAGTAGGAGTTGGCCCGGGACTTGGTGCGGTCCACCAGCTGGTCCGGGACCAGCAGCGTGCCGGGCCCGTACTCGGGGCGCAGGCCCCCCACCGCGCAGGGCCCGAGGACCTGGCGGACGCCGACGGACCGCAGCGCCCAGAGGTTGGCCCGGTAGTTGATGCGGTGCGGCGGCAGGTGGTGCCCGCGGCCGTGGCGGGGCAGAAAGGCGACCCGCCGGCCGGCGATCTCGCCGAGGAAGAGGGAGTCGCTGGGCGCCCCGTACGGGGTGTCCACCTGTATCTCGGTCACGTCCTCGAGGAACGAGTAGAAGCCGGAGCCGCCGATTACGCCGATCTCTGCGTTCGCCATGAGCAGCACACTAGCCGCCGCGGGAGACGCCGAGGACCCCGCCGTCCTACGACGGCAGGGTCCCGTAAGGAAAAGGTCAGGCGGCGGAGCTGCTGGTGGAGCTCGACGACGAGGAGCTCGACCCGGACGACGAGGACGCCGTCGACGACGAGTCCGAGGTGCTCGACGAGGACGAGCCCGACGAGCCCGACGGCTTCGAGGCCGGGCTGCTGCTCGAAGAGGAGCCGCGGCTGTCGTTGCGGTAGAAGCCGGAGCCCTTGAAGACAATGCCGACCGCCGAGAAAACCTTCTTCAGGCGGCCACCGCAGTTGGGGCACTCGGTCAGCGCATCGTCGGTGAACTTCTGCACCGCCTCGAGGCCCTCGCCGCACTCGGTGCACTGGTACTGGTAGGTGGGCACTGTCTTCCTCCTGGCACTCTCACTCGATGAGTGCTAACGACGAACCATACTGACGTATTCCGGGGGATCAGTCCACCGTCACAGGCAAGCGGTGACCGACGCCACGTGCGACCGTACGGGTCCGGGGCCGGCCGGCGAGCAGCGACCGCAGGGCCACCAGGGTCGCCAGGGCCAGCACGGTACCGGCCGCCGGGACCAGGAAACCGGCGCCGTCCCAGAGGCGGTCCTCCAGCTGTCCGGCGACGGTGACGGCGGCCGCCTGGCCCAGCGCGACCGCGCCGGTCAGCCAGGTGAAGGCCTCGGTGCGGGCGCCCGCCGGGACCAGCTCCTCCACCAGGGTGTAGCCGGTGATCAGGGAGGGCGCGATGCACATGCCGACCAGCAGGCCGAGCCCGGCGAGGAGGAGCACGGAGTGGGCCGTCCAGAGGGCGGACGCGGTCAGCGCGAGAGCCGCGTACCCGAGGACCAGGCGCCGCCGCGGGGCGGCCTTCCAGGCGATCGCGCCGCAGACGACGCCGGAGAGCATGTTGCCCGCGGCGAAGACGCCGTACAGGACGCCGTTCAGGCCGGGCTCGCCGATCGACCCGGTGAAGGCGGCCAGCCCGACCTGCATGCCGCCGAACACCGATCCGATGCCGAGGAAGGTCACCACCAGCACGCGCACACCGGGGACGCGCAGCGCGGAGGCGCGCCGTACGCGTGCGTGCCCGGTGTCGGCGGCCACGGGCGGCTGGGCGCTCCTCCGCGCGGCGAACAGCAGACCGCCGACCAGCGTCAGCGCCGCCTCGGTGACCAGACCCGCCGCCGGGTCCAGGGCGGTGCACAGGGCGGTCGCCAGCAGTGGGCCGACGACGAAGGTCAGCTCGTCCGTGACGGACTCGAAGGCCGCCGCGGTGGCCATCAGGGGCGAGTTCCGCAGCGTCACGCCCCAGCGGGCGCGCACCATCGGGCCGATCTGCGGCACCGAGGCACCGGTCGGCACGGCCGCCGCGAACAGGGCCCACAGCGGCGCGTGGGCCAGCGCGAGCGCCGTGAGGGCCAGGCCCGACAGGGCGTGCACGAAGACGCCGGGGACCAGTACCGCGCGCTGCCCGTAGCGGTCGGCGAGGCGGCCGCTGTAGGGCGCGAACAGCGCCATGGAGACGCCGGTGGCGGCCGCGGCGGCGCCTGCCGCGCCGTAGGAGCCGGTGGTGTGCCGCACCAGCAGCACGATGGAGAGGGTGAGCATCGCGAACGGCTGGCGCGCCGCGAAGCCGGGGAGCAGGAACGTCCAGGCGCCGCGGGTGCGCAGCAGTTGCCCGTATCCGGGGCGGGACGCGTGCGCCGGGTTCGCGTGCGCCGGGTTCTCCGACGGCTCGGTGGTGACCGTGGACTCCACGGCCCGTGCCTTTCTGCCGCCTGGTAGCGCCACCCCTCGTCCGGTGCGGGGGCGCCGAGAGCTGTCCTCTTGCGCGGAACTGCGGTAGATGCCGGCGCCGCCCACCGCGGGGCGTCCCGGCCGCCATACGGTCGCGCCAGCTCTGCGTCAGGCAGAGTTGGTTCGATCAAGGTTGCCTATGCCTTCATCGTACAGGGATCAAGGTCCTGTGGGCCTGTGAAAATGAGCACCAAGGGGACGCTTCACCTGGGATCCGCAGGGGTGTGAACCGTATGAAACATGCCCTTAACGCACCCCCGCCGACGCACCCCCGCCGACGCGCCCCCGTCGACGCGCCTCCACGCATCGCGTCGCCGCGCGCGGATCGCGTCACGGCGCCCCGTCGCCGCTCGTGCCCAGCCACCCGGCCAGCTTGCCGCCCCTCGCGACCGCGCGCAGACGGCGTTCCGCGGCGTCCCGGACCTGGTCGGTGGCGACCACGAGGAGTTCGTCGCCGTGCCGCAGCACCGTGGTCGGCAGCGGAACGAACGACTTCCCCTCGCGGACGACGAGGGTCACGGCGGCCCCGGCCGGCAGGCGCAGCTCGTTCACCTCGACGCCGTGCATGCGGGAGTCCTCGGGGACGGCCACCGACAGCAGGTGGCCGCGCAGCCGCTCCAGGGGTGCCGACTCGATGCCGAGGTCGGCGGCCTCCGCACGGTCGCCCAGCCGCAGCGCCCGGGCCAGCCAGGGCAGCGTCGGCCCCTGGACGAGGGTGTAGACGACCACCAGCACGAAGACGATGTTGAAGATGCGACGGCTGGCGTCGACGCCGTTCACCATGGGGATCGTCGCCAGGATGATGGGCACCGCCCCGCGCAGTCCGGCCCAGGACATCAGGGCCTGCTCCGGCCAGGGCACCCGGAACGGCGTCAGGCTGAGCACCACGCCCAGCGGGCGCGCCACCATGGTCAGCGCCAGGCCGATGACAAGCGCGGGCCAGACGTCGTCACCCAGCTCGTGCGGGGTGACGAGCAGGCCCAGCAGGACGAACATGCCGATCTGGGCGATCCAGCCGAGTCCTTCGGCGAAGCCGCGCGTGGCGGGCCAGTGCGGGAGCTTCGCGTTGCCCAGCATCATGGAGGCGAGGTAGACGGCGAGGAAGCCGCTGCCGTGGGCCAGGGCGCCGGCGGCGTACGCCGTGACCGCGATGGCCATCACGGCGATCGGGTAGAGGCCGGAGGCGGGCAGTGCCACGTGCCTGAGGCCCCAGGCGCCGAGCCAGCCCACCGCGAGGCCGACGGCCGCGCCGATGGCCAGCTCCAGGACGATCTCGCCCACGAGTACGTACCAGTGTTCGACCGGGCCGGCCGTGGAGAAGGCGACGACCAGGATGACCACCGGGGCGTCGTTGAAGCCGGACTCCGCCTCCAGGGTGCCCGTCACGCGCGCGGGCAGGGGGATCCGCCGCAGCACGGAGAAGACCGCCGCCGCGTCGGTGGAGGACACCACCGCCCCGATGATGAGCGCCTGCCGCCACTCCAGCCCGACCAGGTAGTGCGCGCCCGCGGCCGTGACGCCGACGCTCACCGCGACCCCGGCCAGCGCCAGGGTGGAGGCGGCCGGCAGGACCGGCCGGATCTCCTTCCACTTGGTGCCGAGACCGCCCTCGGCCAGGATCACGACCAGGGCGGCGTAGCCGATGACCTGGGTCAGCGCCGCGTTGTCGAAGCGGATGTTCCCGACGCCGTCCTGGCCCATGAGGACACCGATCGCCAGGTACACGAGCAGGCTGGGGAGCCCGCTGCGCGAGGAGATCCGGACCGCCGCGACGGCGACGAGCAGGACGAGGGAGCAGAGGAGCAGGAGCTGGTCGAGGTGGTGGACGGACAGCGGCGGTTCCTCCCCTTTGATCCGGAAGGCGGGTTCCTGGTGTTCCGCAAGGTGGGTTCCCGGCCAGTTTCCCGGTCGACTTCGGTAGTTACTTCATTACCTTACCTAACTCTTGACGATTTCTTGACGATCCACAAGGCAGGATCGAACGTCCGTCCGTGGCCGGACCCGACACCGCGTCAAGGGGCACCGGGCCCTGCGCCTATGGTTGCTCCAGCACTCCAGTACCGCCTGCCGCTCGCGTTAGGACAGCAAGGACAGCGATGCCCCCCAATACCACCGCCTCAACGGGTGACAAGCCCGGCAAGTCCGGCAGGAAGAAGGGGCGCAAAGCCCGTCTTATCGTGCTCGTACTGGTGCTGGCCATCATCGGAGGCATCGCCTACGGGGCCTACTGGTCCATCAGTACCGTGCGCGCCTCCTTCCCGCAGACCAAGGGATCCATCACGCTCGACGGCCTGTCCGGGCCCATCGACGTGAAGCGGGACGGTTACGGCATCCCGCAGGTTTACGCCTCGTCCGACGAGGACCTCTTCATGGCGCAGGGCTTCGTGCAGGCGCAGGACCGGTTCTACGAGATGGACGTGCGCCGGCACATGACCTCCGGGCGCCTGTCGGAGATGTTCGGCAAGAGCCAGGTGAAGAACGACGAGTTCCTGCGCACCCTGGGCTGGGACCGCGTGGCCCAGAAGGAGTACGACACCAAGCTGTCGGCCTCGACGAAGAAGTACCTCCAGGCGTACGCCAAGGGGGTCAACGCCTACCTCCAGGGCAAGGACGGCAAGGACATCTCCCTGGAGTACGCGGCCCTGGGCTTCACCAACGACTACAGGCCGGCGAAGTGGACCCCGGTCGACTCGGTCTCCTGGCTGAAGGCGATGGCCTGGGACCTGCGCGGCAACATGCAGGACGAGATCGACCGCGCCCTGATGACCAGCCGCCTCGGCCCCCAGCAGATCGCCGACCTGTACCCGGACTACCCGTACAGCCGCAACAAGGCGATCGTCCAGGAGGGCCAGTACAACGAGCTCACCGGGACGTTCCAGCAGGGCAGCGGCACGACGGGTACCACCGGCACCACCGGCACCACCGGCACGTCCGGCACCACCGGCACGTCCGGCACCACGGGCACGTCCGGCACCACAGGCACCACGGGCACGTCCGGCACCGCCGGCACGAGCGGTACCACGGGCACCACCGGGACCCCCGGCACCTCCGGCACCTCCGCCTCCGGTTCGGCCCTCACGAGCCAGCTGGAGGGCCTCTACAAGGTCCTCGACGACGTCCCCGCGGCCGTCGGCGTGAACGGCCAGGGCATCGGCTCCAACTCCTGGGTGGTCTCGGGCAAGTACACGATCACCAACAAGCCGCTGCTCGCCAACGACCCGCACCTGTCGGCCTCGCTGCCCTCCGTCTGGTACCAGATGGGCCTGCACTGCCGGACGGTCTCCAGCAAGTGCCAGTACGACGTCACCGGCTACACCTTCGCGGGCATGCCCGGCGTGATAATCGGCCACAACGCCGACATCGCGTGGGGAATGACCAACTCCGGCGTCGACGTCACCGACCTCTACCTGGAGAAGCTCAGCGGCGAGGGCTACCTGTACGACGGCAAGGTCCGTCCCTTCACGAGCCGGGAGGAGACCATCAAGGTCGCCGGCGGCGCGTCCAAGAAGATCGTCGTCCGGCAGACCGGCGACGGGATGCCCCTGCTCTCCGACCGTGACGACGAACTCGTCCAGGTCGGCAAGAAGGCCACCGTCGACACCGCCGCCCCCGACCGCGGCGACGGCTACGGCATCGCCCTGAAGTGGACCGCCCTCCAGCCGGGCACCTCCATGGACGCCGTGTTCGCCATGGACAGGGCGGCGAACTGGAACGACTTCCGTTCGGCGGCCGCGCTGTTCGACGTGCCCTCGCAGAACCTGGTCTACGCGGACACCAAGGACAACATCGGCTACACGCTGCCCGGCAAGATCCCCACGCGCGCGGCGGGCGACGACGGTTCCATCCCGGCGCCGGGATGGAACTCGAAGTACAAGTGGACCGGCTACATCAAGCAGGACCAGCTGCCCTACGAGTTCAACCCGAAGCGCGGCTACATCGTCACCGCCAACCAGGCCGTGGTCGACAAGGACACGTACCCCTACACGCTCACCACGGACTGGGGCTACGGCACCCGCAGCCAGCGGATCACCGACCTGATCGAGTCGAAGATCAAGGGCGGCGGCAAGATCTCGACCGACGACATGCGCCAGATGCAGACGGACAACAGCAGTGAGATCGCCAAGCTGCTCGTGCCCAAGCTGTTGAAGATCAACTTCGATGACAAGGGTGTCCGCGACGCCCAGAAGCTGCTGGAGGGCTGGGACTACACCCAGGACGCCGACTCGGCGGCGGCCGCCTACTTCAACTCGGTGTGGCGCAACATCCTGAAGCTGGCCTTCGGCAACAAACTGCCCAAGGAGCTGCGGGTCAAGGGCCAGTGCCTGTGGGTCGACAAGATCGACTCGACCGGCCCGGTGGACGACGACACCAAGGTGCGCGAGTGCGGCGAGCGCGACTCCGACCAGGCGCAGCCGGACGGCGGCGACCGCTGGTTCGAGGTCGTGCGCACCCTGATGGACAAGCCGGACAGCGACTGGTGGAAGACCCCGGCCGGCGTGGGCGACCGCCCCAAGGCCGACAACCGCGACCAGCTGTTCAAGCGCGCCATGATCGACGCCCGCTGGGAGCTGACCGCCAAGCTCGGCAAGGACATCGACACCTGGAGCTGGGGCCGGCTGCACCGCCTGTTCCTGAAGAACCAGACCCTGGGCACCAGCGGCCCCGGCGTCCTCCAGTACGTCCTCAACCGCGGCCCCTGGAAGCTCAGCGGCGGCGAGGCGACGGTCAACGCGACCGGCTGGAACGCGGCCGGCGGCTACGGCGTGGTCTGGGTGCCGTCGATGCGGATGGTGGTCAACCTCGACGACCTCGACAAGTCGAAGTGGATCAACCTCAGCGGCGCCTCCGGACACGCCTACAGCGCCCACTACACCGACCAGACCGGCAAGTGGGCCAAGGGCGAACTGCTGCCGTGGTCGTTCTCCGACAAGGCGGTCGACGGCAGCACCAGCGACACCCTCGTGCTCAAGCCGTGAGCACCGGTGCCGGCACCGGTACCGTTACCGGTCGCCGTCGCTGAACCATCCGCCGAAAGGGCCCTCCACGCACGCGTGGAGGGCCCTTTCTCACGGTCTCCCGTTTCTCACCCTGCCGGCCGGAAGCGGCGCACGCCCGACGGCGTCACCGCCGCGTGCACCGGCCGGTCGTGCGGTTCCTCCGGGACACGCTCGACCACCTCCGCGTCGTACAGCAGCACCACCAGCGCGGGATCCGCGCCCGCCCGCTCCAGCCGGGCCAGCACCCGGTCGTACGACCCGCCGCCGCGCCCCAGCCGCATCCCGCGCGTGTCCACCGCCAGGCCGGGCAGCAGGACGGCGTCGGCGGCCGTCACCGCGTCCGGGCCGAGCCGCCGGCCGGAGGGCTCCGCCAGGGCCATTTTCCCGCCATGTCGCACGCGCGCGAGGGAGCCCTCGCCGGCGTACACGCCCCAGTCCAGGTCGTTGTCCGGCAGGAGCACGGGCAGCAGCACGCGCACGCCCCGCGCGCGCAGCGCGTCGAGCAGCGCGAGGGTGCCGGGCTCACTCCCCACGGAGACGTACGCCGCCACCGTGCGCGCCCGCGCCAGCTCCGGCAGCTCCAGGGCGCGCCCGGCCAGCGCGCCGGCCGCCTCCCGTACGTCATCGGGCGTCAACCTGGCCCTCACCGTGAGGAACTCTCGCCGCAACATTCGCTTGTCAGGCTCGCCCTCGCGTCCTGTCCGGTTCACAGGGTCCACAGGCCGTACCTGTACTTTCCTCAATGGGCTCATATCAGAGCCAACCAACAGGATCCACAGTTTTCTCACAAAGGCACCGGATAAGGTTCGGGCATGACTCAGTCGCACCCCAGGATCAGCAAGGCTGTCATTCCCGCGGCGGGCCTCGGCACCCGGTTCCTGCCGGCCACCAAGGCCACTCCCAAGGAGATGCTGCCGGTCGTCGACAAGCCCGCGATCCAGTACGTGGTCGAGGAGGCCGTGTCGGCGGGGCTCGATGACGTCCTCATGATCACCGGACGCAACAAGCGTCCCCTCGAGGACCACTTCGACCGGAACTACGAGCTGGAATCCGCCCTGCAGAAGAAGGGTGACGCCCGCAGGCTCGCCAAGGTCCAGGAATCCAGCGACCTCGCGACCATGCACTACGTGCGTCAGGGCGACCCCAGGGGCCTCGGCCACGCGGTGCTGTGCGCCGCCCCGCACGTCGGGCACGAGCCCTTCGCCGTCCTGCTCGGCGACGACCTGATCGACCCGCGCGACCCGCTCCTCCAGCGCATGATCGAGATCCAGGAACTGCACGGCGGCAGCGTGATCGCGCTGATGGAGGTCGCTCCCGAGCAGATCCACCTCTACGGGTGCGCGGCCGTCGAGGCCACCGACGAGGGCGACGTCGTGAAGGTGACCGGCATGGTGGAGAAGCCGGAGGCGGCGGACGCCCCGTCGAACTACGCGGTCATCGGGCGGTACGTCCTCGACCCGCACGTCTTCGAGATCCTGCGCAAGACCGAGCCGGGCCGCGGCGGCGAGATCCAGCTGACCGACGCCCTCCAGCAGATGGCCGAGGACGAGAAGGCCGGCGGTCCGGTGCACGGCGTCGTCTTCAAGGGCCGCCGCTATGACACCGGTGACCGTGGCGACTATCTGCGTGCCATTGTCAGGCTCGCGTGCGAACGTGAGGACCTGGGCCCGGACTTCCGGACCTGGCTTCGCAGTTACGTAGCCGAGGAGATGCAGCGACATTGACCAGCAGCGCCGCGACCAGCCCCGCCGGCCCCGACCACCTGTGGTCGGTCGAGGAGCACCTGGAGGACATCCTCACCACCGTCCGCCCCCTCGACCCCATCGAGCTGCAACTGCTCGACGCCCAGGGCTGCGTCCTGGTCGACGACGTCACGGTGCCTCTCTCGCTGCCACCGTTCGACAACAGCTCCATGGACGGGTACGCGGTGCGGGTCGCGGACGTCTCGGGGGCGAGCGAGGAGTTCCCCGCCGTCCTGGACGTCGTCGGGGACATCGCTGCGGGCGCGGCCCGGCCGGCCCCGGTCGGTCCGGGACAGGCCGCCCGCATCATGACCGGCGCGCCGCTGCCGCCCGGCGCCGAGACCGTCGTCCCCGTGGAGTGGACCGACGGCGGGCTCGGCGAGGGTCCGGTCGGCGGGATGCGCGCCCGCAGCCTGGCCCCCGAGGGTGCCACCGGGCAGGTGCGCGTGTACCGCCCGGCCGAGGCACGCGCGCACGTGCGGGCGGCCGGCAGCGATGTGAAGGCGGGTGAGCGGGCCCTGGAGGCCGGCACCGTGCTCGGCCCGTCGCAGATCGCGCTGCTCGCCGCGATCGGCCGCGGCACGGTACGGGTGCGCCCGCGCCCGCGTGTGGTGGTGCTGTCCACCGGCAGTGAACTCGTCCAGCCCGGCGAGGAACTGGGCAGCGGCCAGATCTACGACTCCAACAGCTTCGCCCTCACCGCCGCGGCCCGGGACGCGGGCGCCATCGCCTACCGGGTGGGCGCGGTCGTCGACGACGCCGAGACCCTCAGGACCACCATCGAGGACCAGCTCATCCGCGCCGACCTGCTGGTCACCACGGGCGGGGTGAGCGTCGGGGCGTACGACGTGGTCAAGGAGGCGCTGTCGCACGTCGGCGACGAGGAGGAGCCGGGCGGCGGGGTGGAGTTCCGCAGGCTCGCCATGCAGCCCGGCAAGCCCCAGGGTTTCGGCTCCATCGGCCCCGACCACACGCCGCTGCTGGCCCTGCCGGGCAACCCGGTGTCGTCGTACGTCTCCTTCGAGCTGTTCGTGCGGCCCGCCATCCGCACGCTGATGGGGCTGGCGGACGTGCACCGGCCCACGACCAGGGCGGTCCTCACGGCGGACGAGGCACTGACCTCGCCCAAGGGCCGCCGCCAGTTCCTGCGCGGGGTGTACGCCGACGGCGAGGTGAGGCCCGTGGGCGGTGCCGGATCGCACCTGATCGCGGCCCTGGCGCAGGCCGACGCGCTGATCGTCGTCCCCGAGGACGTGGCGGTCGTCGAGCCCGGCACCGAGGTCGAGGTGGTCCTGCTCGGCTGAGCGGCGCCGGCCCACGGTACCGTGTCGCGCACAACAGGCCGGGACCGGGAGCACCGCACAGCATGAGTACGCAGGACCGACTGACGCACATCGACGAGGCGGGCGCGGCCCGCATGGTGGACGTGTCGGACAAGGACGTGACCGCCCGCACCGCCCGTGCCAGCGGACGCGTCCTCGTCTCCCCGCGCGTGGTCGAGCTGTTGCGCGGCGAGGGGGTTCCCAAGGGCGACGCCCTCGCCACCGCGCGCATCGCGGGGATCATGGGGGCCAAGCGCACCCCGGATCTCATTCCGCTGTGCCACCCGTTGTCGGTGTCGGGTGTGAGACTGGACCTGTCGGTCGCGGACGACGCCGTCGAGATCCAGGCCACCGTGCGGACGACGGACCGCACGGGCGTCGAGATGGAGGCCCTCACCGCGGTGTCGGTCGCCGCGCTCACCGTGATCGACATGGTCAAGGCGGTCGACAAGGGAGCGGTCATCACGGACGTACGCGTGGAGGAGAAGACGGGCGGCACGTCGGGCGACTGGAGCCGGGCATGACCTACCGGGCTCTCGTGGTCACGGCCTCCAACCGGGCCGCCGCCGGGGTCTACGAGGACCGGGGCGGCCCGCTGGTCGCCGACGGCCTCAGGGGCCTCGGGTTCGCCGTGGACGGGCCCCGGGTCGTCCCGGACGGCGACCCGGTGGAGGCGGCGCTGCGCGCCGCCGTCGAGGCCGGGTACGAGGTCGTGGTGACCACCGGCGGCACCGGCGTCTCACCCACCGACCGCACCCCCGAGGCGACCCGCCGGGTGATCGAGTACGAGGTGCCGGGCATCGCGGAGGCCATCCGGGCGTTCGGCCGGGACAAGGTGCCGACCGCGGCGCTCTCGCGGGGCCTGGCGGGAGTGGCGGGCGGCACGCTGATCGTCAACCTGCCGGGTTCCACCGGCGGGGTGAAGGACGGACTGGCCGTCCTGGAGCCCCTCCTGACGCACGCCGTCGACCAGATCCGCGGCGGCGACCATCCCAGACCCGGCGCCGGCCCTGGGGGTGCGAGCTGAACAGCCCATCCTGGCCTGTCGTGCTGGCGGACGGCGACATCGTCCTGCGGCCGATAAGACTGCGCGACCAGAAGGCGTGGCGCGAGGTGAACCGGCGCAACCGGGATTGGCTGCGCCCCTGGGAGGCGACCATTCCGCCGCCCACGCCCACCGGTCCGGTCACCCACCGGCCGACCTTCCGGCAGATGGTCCGCCACCTCAGGTCGGAGGCGAACGCGGGCCGGATGCTGCCGTTCGTCATCGAGTACCAGGGGCGTCTGGTGGGCCAGTTGACGGTCGCCGGGATCACCTGGGGTTCGATGTGCTCGGGGCACGTCGGCTACTGGGTGGACCAGGCGGTGGCCGGCCGCGGGGTGATGCCGACGGCCGTGGCGCTCGTCGTCGACCACTGTTTCCGCGCCGTCGGACTGCACCGCGTCGAGGTGTGCATTCGCCCCGAGAACGGGCCCAGCCGCCGGGTCGTGGAGAAACTCGGATTCCGCGAGGAAGGCCTCAGGCCCCGTTATCTGCACATCGACGGAGCCTGGCGCGACCACCTCGTTTTCGCTCTCACCGCGGAAGAGGTGCCGGAGGGCCTGCTCGCCCGCTGGCGGCGCGCACGCTCGCGGAACGCCTCCAATTGAATAAGGCCGCGCAGCCCGTACTCGATCCGTACACCTCTTTATCTCCCCTTTATCGAATAAGCGTTCGAAATTGATCGGTTGATCGCATCGAGCACAAAAAAAGCTGGAAATATCAGCCAGATCGTGCGACACACCGGCCGAATTGGCGGATCCCCTCGTGCAAACCCCTCTACGGTGTGGGATGTGAGCAGCAGCGGCCTCATCTACGCAGTCATCGTCGGGGCCTGGGCCGCCTACTTGGTGCCGATGTGGCTCCGTAGGCAGGACGAGCTGAACGAGGCCCGTCCGACGGAACGCTTCAGCACCGCCATCCGGCTGCTGTCCGGACGGGCGGGAATGGAGCGTCGGTACGCCAGGGACCTGCGGGCGCGCTCCACCCCGGAGGGGGAGCACGACGACGGTGCTCCGGACGCCGTCACCGAGTCGGTGGACGTCCGGGCCTTCGCCGTGTCCCCGCCCCGCCGGCAGGTGCGGGCGGAGACCGAGCCGGAGAGCACACAGCGCCCGGAACCGGTGCGCGGCCAGACGGTCACGCCCGCGCCCAGGCCGTCCCCCGCGCCCAAGTCCGCCCCCGCGTCCAAGTCCGCCCCCGCGTCCACGTCCAAGCGGGCAGCGGCCGCGCGGCGTCCGCCCTCCTCCGAGTCGGCCGCGGCGCGCGCCCGGCGCTCGAAGGTGCTGGCGCGCCGTCGGCGTACCACCGTGATGCTCTTCCTGGCCTTCACGGTCGGCGCGATCGTCGCCGCCGTCGGGGGGCTCGCATTCCTGTGGGCGCCCGGCGTGCCCGCCTTCCTGCTCAGCGGGTACATCGTCTACCTGCGCGCCCAGGAACGCCGCCGCTTCGCCTACCAGATGGACCGGCGCCGGGCCGAGGCCGCCGCCCAGCGGCTGCGTGAGCGCCAGCCGCGCCGGCGCGTGCCCCTGGACGGGGGTCCGGGGGTCCCGGAACCGGACGAGGGCCCCGAGGAGGAGACCGACCCCGGGCTGTCCGCGCTCGCCGCGGACCGCCGCGCCCTCGTCGAGCAGACCGACCACGCCGAGTGGGTCGACCAGCAGCGCGAGCGCCGGCGCAGGCCCGGGCAGGGCGACAGCTGGGACCCGGTCCCGGTGCCGCTGCCGACGTACGTGACGGCGCCGGTCGCGCCCCGGGCCACCTCCGACGTGGACCTCGGGGCACCCGACACCTGGAGCTCGGCACGGTCCGGCCCGGTGGCACCGGAGCAGGAGACGCAGGACGCCGCGCGGGAGCCGGAGCCGGACGAGCGGCCGTCCACCGCCGAGGACACGCCGGCCGCGGACGGCCGCACCGACGCCCGCCGCGCCGCCTCCGCCCGCCGTGCGCGCGAGCGCGGACGCACCCCGCTCTTCGACCAGTACGAGGAAGGCGACCGGCCGCGCGCGGCCAACGAGTGACCGCCACCACCCCCGCCGGAGCCCGCCCCTGACCAGTCGGGGAACGGATTTCCAAGCACCCCGACGGGGATGCTAAAGTTTCACTCGTTGCAAGGGCCTGTGGCGCAGTCCGGTAGCGCACCTCGTTCGCATCGAGGGGGCCAGGGGTTCAAATCCCCTCAGGTCCACGCACGACTAAGATCCCGCCGATCTTCATGATCGGTCGGGATCTTTGTCGTTCCCGGAGTCCGCAGAGACCGGATCGGCCGGCCCCGGGCTTCCGGAGCCGGCCGTGTTCAGATGCCGGCGGATTTCAGCGGTCGCCGAGGGTGAGGGTCACCGGCCCCAGCAGCCCCGAGCGCAACTGACCGTCGAGAACATAGGGCGTCGGCAGGGTGGAGTAGAAGTTGGCCAGGGTGTTGGCCACCTCGATCTGGATGACGTTGCGGCCCGGCCGCAGCAGTTCCGTCACGTCGTATGCGTGGGGCGGGGCGAACGTCGTGCCCGCGGTCCGGCCGTTGACCGTCACGGAGGCCGTCGCGGCGACCTCGCCCAGGGAGAGCCGCGACCGGCCTTCCGGGACTCTTCGGATCCTGAACTTCTTGGTGTAGGCCGCCGCGCCGGAGTAAGCGGCCAGTCCGATGTGCGACCAGTCCACCAGGTGGGTCTCGCCGGTGGTGCAGTGGAAGGCCACCGGCTCACGGAACGCCGATCCGCCCCGGTACCCCGTGTCCGGGCGGACCCGCAGGCGCAGTGGTCGCGCTTGCGCGACCGGTCTGTCCCATTCGGCGTCCACTCGCCGGGCGCCCCCCGGCAGCCTGGCGGTACGGAGCCGGTGCGGGGAGGCGGGCGCGGACGGGAACTCGACATCGGCGTACGCGGTCACGGTGATGCCGGTCAGCCCCGGCGGGGCTGTCACCACGTACTCGGTCCACTCGGGCCGGCGGCCCGGCTCGGGGTCGAAGCTCAGCGCGGGACGGTCGCCCGCCCACCAGCACAGGGCCGGGGGCGCGTCGTCCGCGAGCGGGGGGCCGGGGGGAAACTCGGCGGACTCGACCACGACGTAGCCGCGCAGGCGCCGTGTGCCGCTGTGGACGAAGCGAACGAGGACGGCATTGGTGCCCGCGACCGCGCGCGCCTCGGCGGAGCGCCGCGGTGAACGGTAGTCGGGGATGTCCCACGGTGGAAAGCCGGCGGGTGCCAACGCCTCCTGCTGGCCCAGGACTTCGGTCCCGTTCAGCCACACCGAGTACGCCGCCCGGCTTCCCGCGATCACGCGCACCGGACCGCCGCCGGCCGAGTCGACCGAGGTCCACAGATACGAGACCGACCCGTCGGGCACGTCGCCCGTGCCGCTCAAGTCGATGAACTCCGCGGGGACATGGCCCTTCAGACCGTGAGGGCCGGTCTGCGGATCCGCCAGCAGGGGATCCTTCTCGATGCCGAACCGCTCGGAGAACGAGTAGGGCCGCCAGTGGACGCCGGGCGGGAGGTCCTCGCCGAGATCCACGGACCCGCCGGACGGTCCGCCCGGCGGCAGGGCCCGCAGCGCGTCGGTGAGGCGGGGGCTGTCGGCGCCGGGCGGGAGCGGGCCGAGCCACCACATCCGCGGTCCGTACGACACGCGCACCGGTTCCTGTCCGGCCGCCGTCATCCTGCCGAGCACGTGGCCCTCCGGTCCGAGCGGACCGGCCGGGAGCCGGAAGTCCCCGTACTTGTTGTCCGTCGTGGGGATCAGCCGGAACTGCCAGGTGCCGTCCAGGCGGACGACCGTACGGCGGCCGGCTCGCGTCCGCTCCGGTGCCGTGACGGCCTCGGACCCGCCCGGGGAACCGGCCGGCGGGCGGGCACCGGCCACGAGGACGACAGCCTGGCCGGGCAGCAGGTCGAGGTCGACCTCGACGCGGTCGCCGGAGCGGCGCGCCCGCACCGGGCGGCGGGTTCCGTCCGCGGCGTCCCAGAGTTCGACGGGGCCGCGGGCGAGCAGGTCCGGCGTGACCGTGCGGGCCGTGTCCGAGGCGTTGACCACCAGGTAGACGTCGAATCCGGGTGCCCGGCGATGCGTCACCAGCAGATCGGTGACACCGGTCCGCACCGCACGGACGAGGTGACGGTCGACGATGTCCAGGACACCCTTGCCCAGGTCGCCGTCACGGTGCGCGAGGTACGGCAGGAAGGCCGCGAGGCCACCCCCGGAGTGACGGTACTCGGCCGTCAGGGCCGGCGAGGGCGGGCCCCAGAGCGCGCGCACGGCCGTCCCCGCCGGAACCGCGTCGCCGTCCGCCCCGATCACCTGGGGCAGCCGGCCGCAGGCGATGACGATCCCGCCGGCATCCACGAACCGGGCCAGGGCTCGCAGCGACTCGGCCCGTATCCACCGCACGGCCGGGACGATGAGCACCCGGTAGCACTCGCGCGCGACCCGGAGCCCACCGTCGGAACTCGTCGCCCGCTGGAGCGAGTCGTCGTCGATCAGGTCGGCGTCACAGCCGGAGCGGACCAGTTCCCTGACGATCCGCAGGGCGCATTCCGCCGCTTCCGGCGGCTGCCGCGCGTCGTCGTCCGCCACGAGGTCCCGCGGCTCGCCGGCCACCGGCGCCGGCGCGACGGCGAGGTCGGACGCCGGGTCGAGCACGGCCACGTCACAGCCGTGACCGCCTTGGGAGAGCAACCAGCTCACGCGGCTCATATGACGCCACAGGCCGCCCGCGTGCCGCCAGTACGGCTGCCGGAAGTGGAAGTCCGGGGACGCCCACTCCCACCACCCACCCCGGGTCGAGTGGTACAGGCCGTGCAGGCTCACGCTGGTCACCCCGTAGGCGAAGCCCTCGTTCACGCCGGCCAGGACCTGGGACGGCGTGGTGCCCCAACCACTGCTGTGGAAGGCCTCGTTCCACACCCTCGGCCTGTCGTACAGGTGGGCGATCGAGCTGTTGACCTTGAACTCCTCCAACCGGCGGGGTTCCTGCAGTTTCGGGTCGTCGTTGCCCGGGGCGTCGTACCAGCGCATGGTCCGGAAGTAGTCGGCGTAGAGACTGCGGCCGGTCCGCGGCTCCCCACGGCCGAGCTGGTCCATCGCCAGCATGGTGCCGTGGGCCCGCTGCCACTCGTGCACCGGTCTGAAATAGCTCTCCTCCAGCAACGCCACGATCACGTCGGTGTAGTCGAGCCTCAGTTTCCGGGTGCCGGGCCCGATGTCCCGCCACAGGCCCACCAGCCGCGGCATCAGGTCGTACCCCGTCCGGCGGCGGAACTCCTCCGGTACCCGGGCCGACCACATCGGCATCCTGATCCCCAGGTCGAGTTCGTCCTGGAAGAAGACGGTGAAGGTGGTGCCCAGCCGGTCGCCCAGCCGGTCGGCGAAGGGCTGGTAGAGCCTGCGGATCACGGCTCGCCCGGAGTCCGGGTGCAGGACGTCGAAGGAGAGCGGTTGCCCGTACAGGGTGGCCGGCTCCACGGTCACCAGCGCGATCTCCCATCCCGCACCCGGTGCCCGCCAGGTGAGTTCCGCGCGGCCGCTCGCCCCGCCGGTGAGATCGACCCGTTCGCCGCCGGGGCCGAGGGCCACGATCTGGAGCGCGCCGGCCGGTACCGGAACCGTCACCGGGGCGGGATGTCCGACGGCGACCACCTCGCACCGGAGGCTTCCCGCGCCCTCTCCCGGGGTGTCGGCACCCGCGGAGCGCAGGATGTCGTTCAGGAGGATGTAGTCCTGGAGCCCGAGCTTGAGTGCGCGGCGTGCGCACTCCTCGACGAACCAGCTGAACAGGTCCCACCACCGCTCGGTCAGCGGCTGCGGATCGTCGGCGTCCAGACCGCCGTCGTCGCGGTGGCTGTAGCCGACGACCGTACCGGCGACGCCCGACCCGGCCAGCTGGTCGAGCTGCCGGGTGAGCCGGTCCCGGTCGACGGGGCCGCCGGACCACCAGAAGAAGGGCATGGGGCCCCAGCTCGGTCCGGGGGCCAGGAACCGGGCGTGCAGCGACTCCAGGTCCGGCGGTTGTGCGTCTGTCATTCGTGTGGTCCCTCCCCGCGGTACGCGGGCGTCGTGAACGTGGCCTGTGGTCCGCCCGGACGCGTGGTCCGTGCCGGCGTCGGCTCTTCGGTGCGGCGGCCGGGGTGCGGGGTGCCTCAGCCCTTGGTGGCACCCGAGGTGAGGCCGGAGACGAACCGCTTCTGCAGAAGCAGGAACAGGATCAGCAGGGGCAGGCTCGCGACGAACATGAAGGCGAAGGTCGTCCCGAAGTCCGAGTTGAACTGCCCGAGCGACCGGTAGATCCCGGTCATGATCGTGGTGCCCTTGTCCGGGCCCAGCAGGATCAGCGGGTTCACGAAGTCGTTCCAGACCCACACGCTGACGAAGATCGCCACCGACGCCATGGCGGGGTGCATGAGCGGGAAGACGACCCGGGTGAAGATGCGCACCGGGCCGGCGCCGTCGAGCGCGGCGGCCTCGTCGAGCTCCCGTGGGATCTCCCGGACGAAACGGGAGAAGACCAGGACGGCGAACGGGATGTAGTAGCCGACGTTGAAGACGACGAGCCCGGCGTAGGTGTTCAGCAGGTTCAGCGGCCGCAGCACCTGCGTCACCGGAATCAGGATCACCTGGAACGGGATGGCGAGGCCCAGCAGCAGGACACCGGTCAGTACCCGCTGGAGCGGCCCTTGGTGACGCCCCAGGTAGTAGCCCAGCATCGAGCCGAGCAGCACGACGCAGGCCATGCTGACCGCGGTGATGACGAGCGTCCGGACCAGCGTGCCGACCAGGTCGTAGTCCGGGGAGTCGAAGACCGATATCAGGTTGCCGAGCGTGAACGGGGACGGCAGGCTCATCGGATGCGCCGTGATCTGGGCGTTCGGCTTGAAGACGTTGACGATCGCCAGATACAGCGGAAGGGCGTATCCGGCGGTGACGAGGATCGCCGCCAGGTAGCGGCGCACGGTGGTGCGGCCACCGCCCGCCGGAGGTGTCGCGGATGTCATCGGTCGGCCTTTCTCGCAAGGGCGGCTCCGGCCATCGACAGCAGCGCGATGGTCGCCAGGATGACCATCGAGACGGCGGCCGCGTAGCCGGCCCGGTTCTCGGTGAAACCGACCCGCAGCACCTGCAACGCGCCGGTGTCCGTGGCGCCGTTGGGGCCGCCGCCGGTGAGGATCAGGGAGGTCTCGTAACTCTTGGCCCCGTTGATCAGCATGATCGTCGAGTTCACCGCGAGGGCGGGCCGCAGCAGCGGCCAGACGACATGGCGGAACCGGCGGACCGGCCCGGCGCCGTCGATCTCGGCCGCCTCCAGCAGTTCGGCGGGAACTCCTTGCAGTGCCGCCAGATACACGGTGGTCGCGAACCCGATCATCGGCCAGACCGAGACGATCATCACGCTGAGCTGCGCGCCCCGCGCCGTCCCCAGCCAGCTGTGCTGGAGCGACGTCAGATGCAGGCTGTGCAGAAGGGAGTTGAGGATTCCGGTGTCGGTGAGGATCGACGACCACAGGAAGGCGACGACGACGCCGCTGAGGATCACCGGGACGAAGGTGACGGTGCGCAGGACGTGGAAGGGGCGGGACGGGCGGTTGAGCACCACGGCCAGGGCGACGCCGCCCGCGTTGGAGACCACGATCAGGAACGCCGTGATGGTCAGGGTGAAGCCGTAGGCACCCCAGAAGCCGGGGTCCGAGAACAGGTCGCGGTAGTTGTCCAGCCCGATGAAGCGGCCGCTGGAACTGAGGAGGTTGTAGTCCTCCAGCGAGTAGACGACGCACAGTCCGAGCGGTGTCAGCACCGCGAAGGCGTAGAGCAGGAACGAAGGCGCCCCGAGCACCGCGAACGTGCCGGCCGCGGTCGCGGTCCTCTGGTTCCACCACCTGCGGGGCGCTTCGCGCCTGGCGTCGTCAGCCGCCTCGCGGAGCGCGGTGCCGTCCGTCATCGTGGGCTTCCCTCCCCTCTCCCGCTCGGGCTCCCGCGGGGTTCTCGCCACCGAGGTGGCCGGTTGTCCTGCCAACGTTTCCTCCAGGCTCGTCTCGGTCGGATCGGTGGGATCGGTGGGATCGGTCGGATCGGGATCGGTCGGGCGGCGGGCGCAGGCCACTGCGTGGGGTGCGGACCAGGAAGGATCCGCACCCCACGGGTGACGCGCCCCGGGCCCTTCGGCCGGACACTCCGCTCACTTGGAGAGGCTGTCCCAGGAGCTGTCGAGACGTGCCGCGAACGCCTTGGCGGAACCGCCCCCGATCAGGCCCTGCATGGCCTTGCCGAAGGCGTCGCCGAACCCGGCCGGCGGCGAGGCGTCGCCCACCTCGTTCAGGAAACCGACCACGTGCGTGTACGACGTGTCGTTGAGGAGTTTCAGCGACGTCAGGGTCGCCTGGCTCGTGCCCGGCAGGGGGGTGATGCCGTCGACGATCGGCAGGACGCCGTCCGACTTCATGTCGTTCGCCTGCCACGACGGATTGGTGATCAGCGACACGGCCGCCTTCTTCGCCTCGGCGGGGTGTGCCGTCTTCGCGGAGACGTACACGGCCGCGCCGATCGAGACGGGGAGCACCTTGCTGCCGTCAGCGGTGGGGAAGGGGAACACGCCCACGTCGAACGAGGTCTTCGTCGCCGTCGCCCACGAGCCCATCGGCCACATGGCGGCCTCGCCGGCCTTCCACTTGGTGGTCGACTGGGCGTAGTTGATGCTCAGCGCGTCCTTGTTGATCAGACCCTTGTCGCGCAGTGCGACGAACTTCTCGACCGCCGCGACGAAGTCGGGGTCGGAGAACTTGACCTTGCCCGCCTTCCGCTCGGACAGCCAGTCGGGTGACTTGCCGTAGACGTCGGCGGTCACGATGCCCTGAAGGAGGTATCCCGCGGACCAGAGGTCGGAACCGCTCTGCACCAGGAAGGGAGTGATACCGGCCGCCTTGAGCTTCTCCGCGTCGGCGACCAGTTCGTCGAAGGTCGCCGGAGGCCGCTCGATGCCGGCCTTGGCGAACGCCTTCTTGTTGTAGTGCAGCGCCGGGGTGAGGAAGGAGCCGTTCCAGAGGTTGTAGGTCTTCCCTCCGATCGTTCCGTACCCGGAGGGGACGTTCATGCCCTTGAGGTCGGCCTTGTCGAACGGCAGCAGCGCCCCGGCCTTCACGAACTCGGGCCCGGGAGCGTCCCACAGGATGTCCGGCAGCTGCCCGGTGGCCAGCAACTGCTTGGCGTACGCCTGCCGGTCGAGGTTGGGCGTGTACAGCAGCTTGATGCCGACGCCCGGGTACTTCTTCGTGACGTCGGAGGAAGCGTTCTCCCACAGCGACTTCGTCACATTGGGGCTGGTGAAGGTGAGGAACTTCAGTTCCACCTTCCCGTCGGTGCTGCCGGACGATCCGGATCCACAGGCGGTGAGCAGCATCGCTGATATGGCGAGCGAGGCTGCGAGAACCGTCGCGCGGCGAGACTTCACGGGCATTCCTTTCCACTGGCGTCGGAAAGATGGCGGCTCTGTTGGAATTGCCCGATCCGGCGCAGAAACGGGTTACTCGTCCCCCCCGTAATGTTGCGCCGACTTTAACGCGAGGTTGAGTCGTTTCAACTACCCTTGCGAGCAACCAGAAGTTGGATCATCTTGACTCCCCGGGAGAGGTGACCGTGCACACCGTCCCTCACGAGCAGGTGCTGCCCTTCCTTGCGACGCCGATCGCGTCCCGGAGCGTGATCCACGCGGAGGACCTGCCGGTCCACACCCACGCCTTCATGGAAATCGCGATCGTCTGCGAGGGAACCGCCACGCACACCTCCTCCGCCGGCTCCAGGCCGATCGAACGCGGGTCGTTGATCCTGGTGCGCGCCGGTGAGTGGCATGGATACGAGGACTGCCGCGACCTGATGGTCATCGACGTGTACGTCGGACTCGAGCTGTTCGCGCACGAGTTGGCGTGGATCACCGCGGACCCGAGCATGGGCGTGCTGCTCAACCACACCTATTCCGAGCGCCTCGGCCAGGCCGGCGAGCAGGCCACGCTCGACCCCGAGTCCTTCGCCCGGGTCGAGGCGTGGTGCGCGGCGCTGGCTTCCTCCGACCGCCGAGCGGTGCAGGACCGGGCCACCAGGATCGGTCACCTGGTGCTGATCCTCGGTGAGGTGGCGGCGGCGCTCTTCCCGCAAGGCAAGGGCAGCTACCTGCCCGCGACCGCCCACCCGTCCGTGCTGCGCGCGGTACGGCTGATGGAGGAGGAACTGGCCCTGCCCTGGACGCTGGAGGCGCTGGCCCGTGAGGTCAGCCTCGCACCCGCCTATCTCGTACGGCTCTTCAGCAAGCACCTGGGCATGCCCCCGATCGCCTACCTCAACAGGATCCGTGCGGAGCGGGTCAGCGCCCTGCTGATCGAGACGGATCTGTCAGTGGCCGCGATAGGGGCACAGGTGGGCTGGACCGACCCCACCTACGTCAGCCGTCGTTTCAAAGCGTGTTTCGCCATGTCGCCGGCCCGGTACCGCGCGGCGTTCCGCGCCCGGTCGGTACGGCAATGACGTCGGCGTCCGGCCGGACTCGGAGAGACGGACGAGGGTACCGCGAAAGATCATTTCCGTCGGTGTCAAGAATATCCAATTGCACGTCAGTGATTGATTAACCACTGCTCCTTCGGGCGCCCCACGATGGTGACCAAAAATTAACTCCGCCCCGTCAAGGAGTTTTCCCATGTGGGATAAAATCTGGTCCCTTTGTCGGCTGAAACTGGGCGTTGCCGCCGCACTCACGGCATCGTCACTCGTACTGCCCGTCCTGACCGCGAGCCCGGCGAACGCGGCGACCGTCGACTGGGACGCCCTCAAAACGGTCCTCACACGTGCGACGTCGACCACGACCAGCGCACCCACGGCGACGCCGAGCGACAACGTGCCCGACGGTCCCCTCATGGGCAACGGCCACATGACGGCGGTCGTCGGCGGGAGCGCGAGCGCCCAGACGTACTACGTCTCGGCCGGCGACTTCTGGCAGGACAAGCAGCCGAGAACCATCGGCGGGGTCACGGTCTCCATCCCCTCCCTGTCGTCGGTGACGACGTACCAGCAGAAGCAGGACATCCTGAACGCGGAGGTCCGCTCGACGTTCACCACCTCCACCGCGCAGATCCTCGAGCGGTCATGGGTGTCGGCGAACGAGGACACGATGGTCCTGAGCCTCACCAACGCCTCCTCCTCGACGGCCAGCCCCGCCATCACGGTCTCCACCTACGCGGGAGCGTCGGCCTCGCTGCCCACCACCGCGGGCCTGACCTCGGGCAACACGATGTGGGCGACCCGCTCCTCGAACGGCTCGACATGGCTCGCCAACGCCGCGCTCGCCAGCAGAGTGCTGGACGGCTCCTCCGCCACCTACAGCACCGACAGCAGCACCAAGGCCTCGGCGGCCTTCACCCTGGCTCCCGGGCAGACCGTACGGATCGCCACCGTCCTCGGTGACAGCGCCGGCAACGTCAGCGGTTCGCCGTGGGCCGCACCGGCCTCCATGAGTACGGAACTCGCAGCGGCCCAGTCCCGTGTGGCCAAGCTGAACGTCACCGCCGGGAACGCCGACTCGGTGCTCGACGCCGACGCGCTGCACACGGCTCACCTGGCCTGGTGGAAGAACTTCTGGACGAGCGGCGCCAACGTCGACCTCGGCGGCGGCTCGGTCGAGCGGTACTGGTACACCTCGCTCTACGCGATGGCCGCGAGCAACCGCGCGGGCAAGTCGGCGCCGTCCATGACGGCCTTCCTCACCAACGACACCCCGGTGTGGGGCGGCAACTGGACCAACGACTACAACTTCGAGATGCCGTACCAGGGTCTCTACGCGGCGAACCACATCGAGTTGACGGCCCCCTACGAGCGAGGTGTCCTCGACTGCTTCGCGGCGTCGAAGGCCAGAGCGACGGCGGCCGGGTCCCAGGGTGTGATCTACGGCAACAACATGATGACGGGGGGCCAGGGCTGCGACTTCAGCACCGACGAGATGAAGGGCAACGCCGCCTGGCTCGCCCTCAACTTCGTCAACCACTGGAACTACACGCACGACACGTCATGGGCGGCCGAGACCGGTTACCCGTACCTCATCGAGGTCGCCAACTTCTGGGACCACGACTTGAGTGCGGACGCGAACGGTGTCTACAACATCCAGAACAGCGCCCAGAACGAGTGGAGCAGCTATCAGCTGAACCCGATCGGCGACATGTCCTGGCTGCACTACATGTACCCGGCGCTCATCCAGATGAGCACGGCCCTGGGCGTGGACTCGTCGCGGCGCACGCTCTGGCGGGACATCGACGCCCACCTCGCGCCCTACCCGACCTTCACGAACCTCGGGCACAAGGACTTCAAGGCCACTCAGGACGCGCCCGGCTTCTACGGCGGCGACGCCAACCCCGCGAACGCCGTGTTCCCCGGTAACAACATCGACCTCGGCTCGTCGGCGGCGCTGGTCACCACGGCGCAGAACACCATCGAAGACCTCGACGTGTGGTGCCAGGGCAACTCCTTCGCCTGGATCTTCCCGGCGGCGGCCCGTGTAGGCCTGCCGGAGACGTACAAGAAGCTCACCGGCTACCTCGGTGGCGGATGCGGTTCCGGCCAGCCGGGGCTGCGCGGGAACTCCACGGTCGCCCAGTGGGGCGGCGGCGCCGAGACCTTCGGCGGCATGGAGACGGTGAGCAGCATGCTGCTCACCGGCGCGACCGGCGCGATCCGGCTGTTCCCGGACTGGCCGCACGGCAAGGACGCCTCGTTCCAGAACATGCTCGCCTCGGGGGCCTTCACCGTCTCCAGCAGCCTGGCCTCGGGCGTGGTCGGCACCACCACCCTGACCAGCAACACCGGGGCCGACGCGCGGGTGGCGAGCCCGTGGGCGCCGGGGACCGTCACCGTCACCGACACCACCACCGGCTCGGCCGTCTCCACCACCAGCGCGCCGGGGAACGTCGTGTCGTTCCCGACGACCACCGGCCACACCTACCGGCTGACCGGAACCGGCACCTACGACTACGCCCGGGTGAACCTGTCGGGCATGGGCACGGCATCGGCGAGTTCCACCCACACGGGTGACGGCTGGTCCGTCGCCGGCCTGAACGACTCCGTCGAGAGCAGCACGAGCGCGTCGATGGGATGGTCCAGCGGCGACTCGGGCTCGACCGCCAACCACACCGAGTGGGCGCAGATCGACCTCGGCTCCAGCCAGGTCCTGGGCGGCGTCGACCTGTATCCCCGCGATGACTCGGGCAACGTCGGAGCGGGCTTCCCGGTCGACTTCACCATCGCGGTCTCCGACGACGCGAGCACGTGGACGACCGTGGTCACCAAGACCGGCTACGCGCAGCCGTCCGGTGTGCGGAGCTTCTCCTTCGCGACCACGTCGGCGCGCTATGTCAGGGTCACCGGTACCAACCTGCGCCCCAACGCCTCCGACGGGGGCCGTTACCGGATGCAGCTCGCGGAGATGGAGACCTTCGGGCCGGACGACCTCGCCCTGGAGGCCACCGCGACGGCGAGTTCCAGCCATGAGGGCGGTACCTGGTCGACCGCGAACGTCAACGACAGGGGCCTTGCGACCGGCTGGTCGAGCGGTGACTCCTCCGTCTCCGGCAACCACACCGAGTGGGTACAGCTCGACCAGGGGTCGGCTACCACCCTGTCCGAGGTCGATCTCTATCCGCGGCTGGACAGCGGCAACGTGGGGGCGGGCTTCCCGGTCGACTTCACCGTCGCGGTCTCGAACGACGCGAGCACGTGGACGACCGTGGTCACCAAGACCGGCTACGCCCAGCCGTCCGGCGTCCAGCCGTTCACCTTCACCGCCACGTCGGCGAGATACGTCCGGATCACCGGGACGAGCCTGCGGGCCAACGCGAACGACTCGGGCTACTACCGGATGCAGTTCGCCGAAGTCGCCCTGCGATGACCTCGGTCGCACCCGGCGTCGACGGGAGACCGTGAAGGCACGCCACGCGTCGTGAGGCCCCACTGACGCGTCATGAAGCCCCGGTCGGCGTCGTCCGGCCGGGGCTTCAGCGCGTTCAGAAGTCCTTGAGCGCCTTCGCGAAGCAGCGGCTCTCCTCGTGGTGGCGGTAGTAGCCGAACTTGGCGCACGGCTCGTAACCGCTGGAGGAGTACAGGGCGATGGCCTCCGGCTGCTTGGTGCCGGTCTCCAGGACCATGCGGAGGCGGCCGGCCGCGCGGGCGTCCTCCTCCAGGGCGGCGAGCATGCGGCGGGCGAGGCCCCGGCCGCGCATCCCGTCGACGACGTACATGCGCTTGAGCTCGGCGTCGCCGTCCACGTTGCCCTCCCCGTTGGCGTCCCGGCTGCGCCAGCCGCCGGTGGCGACGGGCCGGCCGGTCTCGTCGTACGCGATCAGGTACACGCCGCTCGGCGGCTCGAAGTCCGACGGGGCGAGGGCCGTGGCGTCGCCGCCGTCGCCGTAGCGCAGGTGGTACTCGGCCTGGACCGCGTCGTTGAGCCGCACGGCGTCGGGGTGGTCGAAGGACACGCGGCGCATATTCATACTGGGCATCGTACATTCATGCGTAGAGGGATCCGGGTGAAGGCTGAACCCGTCCAGTGTGCCGGTATCGTGCCCTGGTGCTGACAGTGACCTCGGTGAATGTGAACGGGCTGCGGGCCGCCGCGAAGAAGGGCTTCGTGGAGTGGCTCGCGGACACCGAAGCGGACGTGGTGTGCCTTCAGGAGGTGCGCGCCGAGCCGCAGCAGCTGCCCGAGGGCGTCCGCCGGCCCGACGGCTGGCACGTCGCGCACGCCCCGGCCGCCGCCAAGGGCCGTGCGGGCGTCTCCCTCTACAGCCGGCGCGAACCCGACCGCGTCCAGGTCGGCTTCGGGTCCGCCGAGTTCGACACCAGTGGCCGGTACGTCGAGGCCGACCTGCCCGGAGTCACGGTCGCCTCCCTGTACCTGCCCTCCGGCGAGGTCGGCACCGAACGGCAGGACGAGAAGGTCCGCTTTATGGCCGAGTTCCTCGCCTACCTGAAGGGACTGCGCGAGCGGGCCGCCGCGGACGGTCGCGAGGTGCTCGTCGTCGGCGACTGGAACATCGCCCACCAGCAGGCCGACCTGAAGAACTGGCGCGCCAACACGAAGAACTCCGGCTTCCTGCCGGAGGAGCGGGAGTGGCTGAGCAGGGTCTTCGACCGGGCGGACGGCGGCTACGTCGACGTCGTACGGGCGCTGCATCCGGAGGCGGCGGGACCGTACTCGTGGTGGTCGTACCGAGGGCGGGCCTTCGACAACGACTCGGGCTGGAGGATCGACCTCCACGTGGCCACTCCCGGCCTCGCGGACAGGGCGGTCAAGGGCTTCGTGGAGCGGGCGGCCACGCACGGGGAGCGCTGGTCCGACCATGCGCCGGTGACGGTGGTGTACGGCCTGTAGGGCGCGGCTCAGTCCCGTTCGTGCTGCCGTCGGTCCAGGGCGAGGGACAGTTCCGCCTCCACCACGCTGCGCGCCAGTGGCCGCAGGCGTCGCAGGTTCTCCTCGGGGCCGTGGCGCAGGACGAGGTCGGTGAAGAGGCCGGCGAGGGCGTCGGCGTGTTCGCGTACGCGCCCCGCGACCGCCAGGATCTCCGCGAGCGGGATGCCCTCGCGGGCCAGCGTGGAGGAGACGTCCAGCAGGCGGCGGCTGATGTGGACGATCTCGTCGCCGTCGGTGCCCAGGTAGCCGAGTTCCATCGCGGCGGCGAGGTTCTCCGGGGTGACGTCGCCCTCGAAGCGGGCGGCGAGTTCCTCGGGGGTGAGGCGGACCGGCTCCTCCTCGGTGGGGGCGCCGACGCCGAGCAGGTCGGCGACGTCGCGGCCCTGGTCGAGGGCTTCGGCGAGTTCCGCGATGCCGTTCAGGGTGTGCCCGCGTTCCAGCAGGGCCGAGATCGTGTGCAAGCGGGCCAGGTGGTGGTCGTCGTACCAGGCGATACGGCCCTCCCGGCGGGGCGGGGGGATCAGCTTGCGTTCCCGGTAGAAGCGCAGGGTGCGCACCGTGATGCCGGCCAGTCGGGCCAGCTCCTCCATGCGGTACTCACGCTTGTCTGCCACGCCCGCACCCTACGTCGTACCCGGGGTAACTTTCCTCGCCACACCCCCTACCGGTCGGTACGGACCTGCTCTACAGTCCCATTGCGCCAGTGTTCACTGGCGGAGTCGCGTCGCGCAAGGAGGCTGTCGGGATGACCGAACACGAACACGTACGGGTGGCGGTGATCGGATCCGGATTCGGCGGGCTGGGCGCGGCCGTGCGACTGCGCCGCGAGGGGGTCACCGACTTCGTCGTCCTGGAACGCGCCGACAGCGTCGGCGGCACCTGGCGGGACAACGACTACCCCGGCTGCGCGTGTGACGTGCCGTCACACCTGTACTCGTTCTCCTTCGCGCCCAACCCCGACTGGCCGCGCGCCTTCTCCGGGCAGGAGCACATCCGCGCCTACCTGGAACACGTGACGGACGTCTTCGGTCTGCGGCCCCACATCCGCTTCGGCGCGGAGGTACGGCGGATGGCCTGGGACACCGGGAAGCTGCGGTGGGACATCGAGACGGCCGGCGGCTCGCTGTCGGCGGACGTCGTCGTCTCCGCCACCGGCCCGCTGTCCGACCCGAAGATCCCGGACATCCCCGGCCTCGACACCTTCCCCGGCAAGGTCTTCCACTCGGCCCGCTGGGACCACGACCACGACCTCACCGGCCGGCGGGTCGCCATGGTGGGCACGGGCGCGTCGGCGATCCAGATCGTGCCGTCCATCCAGCCCCGCGTCTCCCGGTTGACCCTCTTCCAGCGCACCCCGGCGTGGGTGATGCCCCGCATGGACCGGCCGATCAGCGGCGTGGAGCGGCGGCTGCACCGGGCCCTGCCGTTCACCACCCGGCTCAGGCGCGGACTGCTGTGGGGCATCCGGGAGTTGCAGGTCCAGGCGTTCACCAAGCGCCCCGAGGAACTCGGCCTGGTCGAGCGGCTCGCCAAGCGCAACATGGCGCGGGCGGTCAAGGACCCGGCCCTGCGCGCCAAGCTCACCCCGGACTACCGCATCGGCTGCAAGCGGATCCTGCTGTCCAGCGAGTACTACCCGGCGCTCGCCCGCCCCAACGTCGACGTCGTCGCGAGCGGGCTCGCCGAGGTGCGCGGCTCGACCCTCGTCGCCGCCGACGGCAGCGAGGCCGAGGCCGACACGATCGTCTTCGGCACCGGCTTCCACGTCACCGACATGCCCATCGCCGAGCGGGTGGTCGGGGCGGAGGGCATCACCCTCGCCGAGGCCTGGCGTAAGGACGGGATGCAGGCGCTGCGCGGCACCACCGCCACCGGGTTCCCGAACTGGCTGACGATCATCGGGCCCAACTCCGGCCTCGGGAACTCCTCCATGATCCTCATCATCGAGTCCCAGCTGAACTACCTGGCCGACTTCGTGCGCCAGCTCGACGTCCTCGGCGGCCGGGTCGCCCTGGACGCCCGCCCGGGCGCCGTGACGGCCTGGAACCACACGGTGCAGGAGCGCATGAAGCGCACGGTGTGGAACACCGGCGGCTGCACCAGCTGGTACCTGGACGCGAACGGCCGCAACACCACCATCTGGCCGGGCACGACCACCGAGTTCCGCCGGGCGACCCGGCGGGTGGACCTGGCCGAGTACCAGGTCGTCCGGCCGCCCGCGGCGAAGGGGACCGCCGGGAGCGCCGGGGGTGCCGAGAGCGCCGGGACCGCCGAGAGCTCCGGCAAGCAGACCGCCGCCGACTCCCACGACCCGAGCGAGGTCACCGCATGAGCCGCCGCACCCACCCGGCCGCCGGCCCGTACGCCCCGCCCGCCCCCGACCGTGTCCTGACCGCCGTCTCCGCCGACGGCGCCCGGTTGCACGTCGAGGTGCACGGCCCCGACGGCGCGCCCCCCGTCGTCCTGGCCCACGGCTGGACCTGCTCGACCGCGTTCTGGGCGGCGCAGATCCGGGAACTGGCCGTGGACCACCGGGTCATCGCCTACGACCAGCGCGGCCACGGCCGCAGCCCGGCGAGCCCCGACTGCACCGCCGAGGCACTGGCCGACGACCTCGAGGCGGTGCTCGCCGAGACCCTCGCGCCGGGGGAGAAGGCTGTGATCGTGGGCCATTCGATGGGCGGGATGACCGTGCTGGCCGCCTCCGCGCGGGCCCGCTTCCGGGAGCACGCGGCGGCCGTCCTGCTGTGCAGCACGGGCAGTTCACGGCTGGTCGCCGAGTCGCTCGTGGTGCCGATGCGCGCGGGCCGGGTCCGCACCTGGCTCACGGCGCACATCCTGGGCTCGCGCGCCCCGCTGGGGCCGGTCACGCCGGTCGCGCGGCGCATCCTCAAGTACGCCACCATGGGCGCCGGTTCCGCCCCGCACCTGGTGGAGGCCTGCGCGCGGATCGTGCACGCCTGCCCGCGCGCCGTGCGCCACGCCTGGTCGCGGGTGCTGGACACCCTCGACCTCGACCACGGCGTACGGGAGTTGCGGGTCCCGACGGTCGTGATCGTGGGCACGGCGGACCGCATGACCCCACCGGTGCACGCGCGCTCGCTGGTGGCCGCGCTGCCGCACTGCGTGGGCAGCGCGGAACTGGCCGGCGTCGGCCACATGACACCGGTGGAGGCACCGGAGCTGGTGACCGGGAAGATCCGGGAACTGGTCTTCGGGTACGTGACGGACACGGTCAAGGAGGGCGCGTGAGCAGGGTCGGTCTCGAAGGACAGGTCGCGGTGGTCACCGGAGCCGCGCGCGGTGTCGGTGAGCTGCTCGCGCGCAAGCTCTCCGCGCGCGGCGTCAGGGTGGCGCTGGTCGGGCTGGAGCCGGAGGCGCTGAAGGAGGTGGCCGGGCGGCTGCACGGCGACAGCGGCACCTGGCACGCCGACGTCACCGACCACGAGGCGATGACCCGGGTCGCCCGGGAGGTCAAGCAGCGGTTCGGCAAGGTCGACATCGTCGTCGCCAACGCCGGGGTCGCGACCGGCGGTCCCTTCGCGGACTCCGACCCGGAGGCCTGGCGGCGGGTGATCGAGGTCAACCTGATCGGGTCGGCGGTGACCGCCCGCGCCTTCCTGCCGGTGCTCGTCGAGAGCCGGGGCTACCTGCTCCAGGTCGCCTCGCTCGCCGCGATCACCCCGGCGCCGATGATGACCGCGTACTGCGCGTCCAAGTCGGGGGTGGAGGCGTACGCGCACAGTCTGCGCGCCGAGGTCGCTCACCAGGGCGTCCGCGTCGGCGTGGCCTATCTGTCCTGGACCGACACGGACATGGTGCGCGGCGCCGACCAGGACGAGGTCATGCGTGAGCTCAGGCAGCGGCTGCCGTGGCCGTCCAACAAGACCTATCCCCTGGGCCCGGCGGCCGACCGGATCGTGGCCGGCATCGAGCGGCGGTCCGCCCATGTGTACGGGCAGTGGTGGCTGCGCGGGATGCAGGGCGTGCGCGGGTATCTGCCGGGTCTCATCGGGACGGTGGGCCAGCGCGAGATGCGGCGCTTCGCGTCCCGGCTGGAGGGCATGCGCACGGGCCTGGTGGGCGCGGGCGGCGCGGCCGACGAGCAGGAGCGGTCGGTGCGGCGGCAATAGCCCCGGACGCGACTGTCTCAGGCCGAAACTGACCCTGGACCAGCGGTTGTTACCCACCGTTAATGATCGAAATGCGTACCGTGTCGGGCCGTGTGAATCTGGTCGAGGCCCCATCGAGGGGCCAACCCCCCACCCACCACGGGAGTGAACCCACATGGGTATGAAGGACCAGTTCCAGGAGAAGGCCCGCGGCATGCAGGAGCAGGGCAAGCAGAAGGCCGGCGAGGTCCGTGAGAAGGCCGGCCAGCGCGGCCAGCAGTCTCCGCAGCGCGGCCAGCAGCCGCGTGAGCGCGGTCGTCAGGACATCGACGACACCGAGCGGGAGATGCAGGACCGCTTCAGCGAGGACTACGACGCCTGACGCGGTCTCCTGACCCGGAGGGGCGCCCCTGACGAGGGGCGCCCCTTCCCGCGCGCCACCGTTCGGCGTGTCCCTCCCTCGGCGTGTCCCTCGTGGCGTGGTCCTCGGCGGGTCCGGGGCTCACCGGTCCGTCGGCCGCCGCGGCAGCTTCGGCCGCGGACGGTCCGGCACCTCGGGGGAGTCGGGCGGGACCGCCGCCGGCTCGGTGGTCAGCAGCTCCAGCGCCAGCTGCACCGCGTCGTCCAGCTGCGCGTACCGGCCCTCCGCCCAGTCCAGGGGGGTGCGCAGCGCCTCCAGGTCGGGGGCGACGCCGTGGTTCTCCACGGACCAGCCGTAGGCGTCGAACCAGGCCGCGTTCATGGGCACCGTGATCACCGTGCCGTCGCCCAGCCGGTGCCGTCCGGTCATCCCGACCACCCCGCCCCAGGTGCGCTGCCCGACCACCGGCCCGAGCCCGAGCAGCTTGAAGGCGGCGGTGATCATGTCTCCGTCGGAGGAGGTCGCCTCGTCCGCCAGCGCCACCACCGGCCCCCGGGGCGCGTTCGAGGTGTACGACACCGGCCGGGCGTTGCGGGTCAGGTCCCAGCCGATGATGCTCCGGCTCAGCTTCTCGATGACCAGCTCGCTGATGTGGCCCCCCGCGTTGCCGCGCACGTCCACGATCAGCGCGGGCCGCGACAGCTCCATGCGCAGATCGCGGTTGAACTGCGCCCAGCCGGAGCCGCCCATGTCGGGGATGTGCAGGTAGCCGCACGTGCCGCCGCTCAGGTCGTGCACCACGGCGCGGCGTTTGGCGACCCAGTCCTGGTAGCGCAGGGGCCGTTCGTCGACGAGCGGGACGACGGCGACCCGCCGGGCCGGGCCCTCCTCGCCCTCCGGCGGCCCGAAGGTCAGCTCCACCGTCGTACCGCCCGCCCCCGCCAGCAGCGGGTACGGCCCGGCCACCGGGTCCACCGGCCGGCCGTCGACGTGGGTCAGGACCGCGCCGTTCCGGATGCCGGTGCCGGCCAGCGGGGAGCGGGCCCGGGAGTCGGAGGAGTCGCCGGGCAGGATCCGCCGCACGATCCAACCGCCTTTGCGGCGGTTGAAGTTGGCGCCCAGCACGCCCTGGGGGCGCTGGTAGTGCGCCGGGCCCTCGTTGCGGCGGGCGGCGCTGACGTAGGCGTGCGAGGTGCGGAGTTCGCCCAGCACCTCGCGCAGCAGGTCGGCGAACTCGTCGGGGGAGGCGACGTGTTCGACCAGCGGCCGGTACTGGTCGAGAACCGCGTCCCAGTCGATGCCGCACATCCCCGGGTCCCAGAAGTAGGCGCGGATGAGCCGGCCGGCCTCGTCGTACGCCTGGCGCCACTCGGCGGCCGGGTCGACCGAGTGCAGGATCCGGCGGGCGTCGATCCAGGTCGTCGTGTCGGCGTCGCCGGACTCGGTGGACGGCACCGCCCGCAGGTCGCCCTCGTCGACCACGACCAGCCGGGTGCCGTCGCCGCTCACCGCGAACCAGTCGAGGTGGGCGACGAGTTCGGACTTCTTCGCCTTGGTGATGGTGAAGTGCTCCAGCGTCGGCCGGCCGGTGGTGTCGTCCGGGTTCGCGAACGTCTCGCCCAGCGCGCCCGAGATCGGCCAGCGCAACCAGACCAGACCGCCGCCCGCGACCGGTTGCAGGGCGGAGTACTTGGAGGCGGTGACCGGGAACGGCGTCACCCGGTTCGCCAGCCCCTCGGCCTCCACGGTCACCGCGCCCGCCTCGCCGCCGCTCTCCTCGTCCTCGACCGGATCCAGTCCGCCGGCCGCCGGCCGGCCCTCCGGGTTCAGGGCGAAGGGGGACGGGGTCGCCGAGGACAGGGGGACGAGGTAGGGCTTGCAGCCGAGCGGGAAGGACAGGTCCCCGGTGTGCACGTCGTACACCGGGTCGAAGCCCCGCCAGGACAGGAAGGCCAGGTATCGGCCGTCCCGGGTGAACACCGGGTTCTCGTCCTCGAAGCGGCCGTCGGTGACGTCGATGATCAGCCCGTCCTTTATCCGGGCCATCTTGATCTGCCGCAGCGTCCGCCCGATCCCGGGATGCGACCAGGTGAGCCACGCCCCGTCCGGCGAGAACGCGAGATCCCGTACGGGTCCGTTGACCGACCGGATCAACTCGACGACCTCCCCGCCGGGGGCGCCGGGATCACCAGGGTCACCGGGGGCGCCGGAGCTGCCGAGGCTTCCGGGGCCGCCGGTGAGGTCGGGGCCGCCGACGCCATTGGAGCCGGCAGGGGTGCCGGAGCCCTCGGAGCCGCCGAGACCGGTGGAACCACCGGAGCTGCCGGACTCGCCGGAGGCGAGGAGGAGCAGCCGGCCGTCGTGGGCGGCGAGGGCGAGGCGTTCGCCGTCGGGGTCCGAGACCATCTCCAGGACGCGGCCCAGCCGTCCGGAGGCCAGTCGGCGCGGTGCGCGCTCGCCGGTGGCGCGGGGGAGCTGGGCGATCTCGATCGCGTCCTCGCCCTCGGCGTCGGTGACGTAGGCGACCTGCCCGGTCGAGCCCAGCATCTCCGGGAGCCGGATGCGCACGCCGGGCGGGTCGCTGATCGTGCGGGCGGGGCCGTCGCGGTGGGTGAGCCAGTACAGGGAGCCGCGTACGACGACGGCGCTGGCGCGGCCCGTCTCGTCCACGGAGATGCCGTCCACGTGCTGGGCGGCCGGGACCTGGTGCGTACGGCGGCCCGCGCGCGGCCCGGACAGGCGCACGTCCAGCCGGCGCGGTTCCGAGTCCGGCGCCAGGTCGTCGACCATCCACAGCTCGCCCGCGCACTGGTAGACGACCCGGGTGCCGTCGCTGGAGGCGTGCCGGGCGTAGAAGGCGTCGTGGTCGGTGTGGCGGCGCAGGTCGGAGCCGTCGTACGCGCACGAGTACAGGTTGCCGATGCCCTCGTGGTCGGAGAGGAAGGCGATCCGGCCGGCCACGAACATGGGGGAGTGCAGGTGCCCGCCGATGCCGGGCAGCAGCCGCCGTCCGTGCAGCCACAGCCGGCCCGTGGCACCGCCCCGGTACCGTTTCCAGGAGGCCGGTTCGTGCGGCGGTGTGCCGGTCAGCAGCAGGGTCAGGTGCGCGCCGTCGACGTCGGCGACCTGGATGTCGGCGACCGGCCCCCAGGGCAGCTTGCGGCCCGGGTCGCCGTCGGGGGTGACCTTGTAGGCCCAGGTGAAGTGCGAGAAGGGCTCGCCGTGGGAGGCGACGGCGAGGATGTCGCTGTGTCCGTGCTCGTCGGGCGGGGCCCAGCCGCAGACCTGGGTGTCCGGGCTGCCCCAGTACGTCAGCTGCCGCCCCGGCCCGCCGTCGACCCCGGCCAGGTGGATCTCGGGCACCAGACTGCGCCAGGTCGTGTACGCGATGTGGCGTCCGTCGGGCGAGAAGCGGGGGTGCCCGGCCTTGGTCCGGTCGACCGTGAGCCGCCAGGCGCGGCCCGGGGTGTCGAGCGGGGCCAGCCAGAGGTCGTCCTCGGCCACGAAGCAGAGCAGATCGCCGCTGAGATGCGGCAGGCGCAGATAGCTCACCTCCCCAGGCTTTCCCCGGGGACGAACCGGGGCAACTCGTGCGGAAACACCCGCCCTGACCAGGCGTGACACAGCGCACGTACGAAACCGTTTCGTTTCGCAGGTGTCTTGCGCTACATTCTTCCTGTACGCAACGGAGTCGTTCGGAGCGGGAGGGTGGAAGAGATGACCGAGACCGCCACGGCGCGTCGCAGTCGGATCACGCCCGAGCGCGAGGCCGAGCTGTACGAGGCCGTACTCGAACTGCTCCGGGAAGTCGGCTACGACGCCCTCACCATGGACGCCGTGGCCGCCCGCACCCGGTCCAGCAAGGCCACCCTCTACCGCCAGTGGGGCGGCAAGGCCGAGCTGGTGGCGAAGGCCGTGCGGCACGGCAAGCCCGGCCACTCAGCCGACGACGTCGACACCGGGTCGCTCAAGGGCGACCTGCACGCCCTCACCCTGCGTGCGGACGACTGCGAGATGGAACAGAGCTCCGCGCTGATGCGGGGCCTGGCCATGGCGATCCACTCCAACCCGGACCTGCTGAGAGCGTTCAAGGAACACCTCATCGAGCCGGAGCTGGTGGAGATGCGCCGGGTGCTGCAACGGGCGGTCGACCGGGGTGAGATCCGGCCGGACAACCCCGCGATCGACTTCGTGATGCACATGGTGATCGGCGGGTTCGCCGCCCGCACGATGATCGACGAGCAGCCGCCGACGCAGGCCTTCCTCCTTGCGTACATCGACGCCGTGGTCCTCCCCGCCCTCGGCGCCTGACCCGTCCCCACCCCTTTCCCACCCCCTGGCGTCACCGCTCACGTCGTCGGGACGGTCACCCCTGCCTCCCCCACCGGGTGATCACCCCTGCCCCGAAACACCCCACGACCTGACCGGGAGTACGCCCACGTGGCCACGTTCCTCTATCGACTCGGCCGGTTCGCCTTCCGGCGACGGCACTTCGTCGCACTCTTCTGGGTGGCGCTGCTGACGCTCGCCGGCGTCGCCGCGGCCGGCGCGCCCGCCGCCGGCTCCACTTCCTTCTCCATCCCCGGCACGGAGGCGCAGAAGGCCTTCGACCTGCTGGACCAGCGCTTCCCCGGCTCCAGCTCCGGCGGTGCCACCGCCCGCGTCGTCTTCAAGGCGCCCGGCGGCGAGAAGATGACCGACGCCGCCCACAAGGCGACGGTCGAGAAGACGGTGAAGGAGCTGGCCGACGGCTCCGAGGTCGTCTCCGTCGCCGACCCGTACACCGCGCACGCCGTCAGCAAGGACGGCACGGTGGCGTACGCGTCCGTGCGCTACGAAAAGCCCGGCATGGAGCTCGAGGACGCCTCCCGCACCGCCCTCAAGGACACCGCCCGGCAGGCGCGAGGCGGCGGGCTCACCGTCGAGATCGGCGGCGACGCGCTGCAGGCGGGCGCCGAACCGGGCGCCATCGGCGAGGTGGTCGGCCTCGCCATCGCCGCCGTCGTCCTCGTCATCACCCTCGGCTCACTCGTCGCCGCCGGACTGCCGCTGCTGACGGCGATCATCGGCGTCGGCATCGGCGTCTCCGGCATCACCGTCCTCGCCGAGGCGCTCGACCTCGGCGACACGACCTCCACCCTCGCCCTGATGATCGGCCTCGCGGTCGGCATCGACTACGCGCTGTTCCTGGTCTCCCGCTACCGCGCCGAACTCGCCGAGGGCCGCAGCCGCGACGAGGCGGTCGGCCGGGCGACCGGCACGGCCGGCTCGGCGGTGGTCTTCGCCGGCCTGACGGTCGTGATCGCGCTGGCCGGCCTGTCGGTCGTCGGCGTCCCGATGCTGACCAAGATGGGCCTCGCGGCGGCCGCCACCGTCCTGGTCGCCGTCCTCATCGCACTGACGATGATCCCGGCGCTGCTCGGCTACGCGGGCCGCAGGATCAAGCCGGCGGGCCGGAAGCGCCGCAAGGCCGACGGCGCCCGCTCCGGCGGGCCCGGGATGGGCGAGCGCTGGGCGAGCTTCGTCGTACGGCGCCCGGCCGCCGTCCTGCTGCTCGGCGTGGTCGGTCTCGGCACGGTCGCGGTCCCGGCCGCCCAGCTGGAACTGGGCCTGCCCGACGACGGTTCGCAGCCGACGTCCACGACCCAGCGACGCGCCTACGACCTGCTGTCGGAGGGTTTCGGCCCCGGCTTCAACGGCCCCCTGATGATCGTCGTCGACGCCAAGGCCAGCGACGACCCCAAGGCCGCGGGGACCCTTGTCGGCGACGACATCAAGGGCCTGAAGGACGTCACGACTCTCACCCCGGCACTCTTCAACAAGGCCGGCGACACCGCGATGATCACCGTGGTCCCGGGCTCCGAGCCGTCCTCCACGCAGACCGAGGACCTGGTGCACGCGATCCGCGACAAGGGAGCGGACGTCACGGCCGACACCGGGGCGAAGGTCCTGGTCACGGGCACCACCGCCATGAACATCGACTTCTCGCAGAAGCTCGGCGACGCGCTGGTCCCGTATCTGGGCCTGGTGGTCGGACTCGCGTTCCTGTTGCTGATCGCGGTGTTCCGCTCGATCCTGGTCCCCCTGAAGGCGGCGCTCGGCTTCCTGCTCAGCGTACTGGCCGCGCTCGGCGCCGTGGTCGCGGTCTTCCAGTGGGGCTGGCTCGGCGGCCTGCTCGGAGTGGAGCAGACCGGCCCGATCATGTCGATGATGCCGATCTTCATGGTGGGCGTGGTCTTCGGCCTGGCCATGGACTACGAGGTGTTCCTCGTGACCCGGATGCGGGAGGCGTACGTCCACGGCGAGACACCCGGCCAGGCCGTCGTCACCGGCTTCCGGCACAGCGCGCGGGTCGTGGCGGCCGCGGCGGTCATCATGATGGCCGTGTTCGGAGGCTTCATCACCTCCAGCGAGTCCATGATCAAGATGATCGGCTTCGGCCTGGCGATCGCCGTCTTCTTCGACGCGTTCGTCGTCCGCATGGCCATCGTCCCGGCGGTGCTGGCGCTGCTCGGCCGCAGGGCCTGGTGGCTGCCGAAGCGGCTGGACCGGGCGCTGCCCGACGTCGACGTCGAGGGCGAGGGGCTGAAGGCCCTCGACTCCGCCGGTCATGCCCGGGACTCGGATCCGGACGAGGACCGGGAGCTGGCGACGGCCTGAGAACCGGAGGGCCTTCACAGGCCTGAGGGCCGGATGACGGGCGGCCTTCCGTACGCGGTGGTGCAGTGCGCTGCACGCCGGGTTCGTCAGGCCGCTCCCTCGTTGCGCGGGGCGCCGGACGGGCGCTTTCGTACGGGGCTACGACGTCACGCTCGTCGCCGACGTGCACACCGTGAACGACCGGCGCGAGTGGGGCGCCCCGCCGCCGGAGCAGGTCATCGCCCACACGAACCTGTACGGGCGCTGGCAGGGGGCGCCGGGGCGCAAGGCGGCCGGGACACGAAGGACGTGACGTTCGGCGGCCGAGACGCTCACGGTTCTCCGATTCCCGCCACCGGGAGTGGCCCCTTCCCCCTACCGTGATCGGCGACGGTGCGTGAGTGGCTGGTAACTGTCCGGCGTTCGTCTCGGACTGTCCCGGCTGTCCTGAAGTTCGCCGACGGCTCGGCCATCGGACGTTCCGACGGCCCATTCAACGGCCGCCCGGTCTCAAGTCCCCGAGACCTTCGTATCCTTGAGCTGCGTTACGGGATGATCCGGGCCCAGGCCCTCCCGCCGGGGGAGTCGTCGGCCTTCATCGAAGAAGTGCTGGGGAGACTAGGAGCGCCACCGACCTCCACCGGTTCAAGAGCAGCTACAGCGGCAGCGGCGAACCCGGCGACTGCGTCGAAGTCGCCGTCACTCCCGCCACGATCCACGTCCGCGACTCCAAGGCCCCGCGGGCCGCACAACTCACCGTCGCCCGCGCCACCTGGACCGCCTTCCTCACCCGCGTGTCGCGCTGAACTCGGTCGCGTGCCCGGTGCACCCGCCGCTAGCGTGCCGTGCATGACGAGTGCTGATGCCACCGGCGGTTCCGCGGTCCACCCACGGTTCGCCGACGCCCTGCGCGACCTGGGCCTCGACGGCCTGCACGGCCGTGTCCGCCGGTTTCCGGACGCGACCCGCACCGCGGCCGAGGCCGCGGCGGCGATCGGGTGCGAGCTGAGCCAGATCTGCAAGTCGCTGATCTTCGCGGCCGACGGCGTGCCGGTGCTGGTGCTGATGGACGGGGCGTCCCGGGTGGACGTCGAGCGGGTGCGGCACGAGCTCGGTGCGGAGAAGGTGACGCGGGCCAAGGCCGACGTCGTCAGGGAGACGACCGGGTACGCCATTGGCGGCGTACCGCCCTTCGGGCACCGTACGAGGCCCCGGGTGCTCGCCGACCGGTCGCTGCTCGCGCACGAGGTGGTGTGGGCCGCCGCCGGGACGCCGCACACGGTCTTCCCCATGGAGCCCAAGGAACTGATCGCCCACGCGGGCGCGACCCTGGTGGACGTGCGCGAGCCGGCCTCGTGACCCCGCTGGTCGCCACGGCCGTCCTGTTCGCCGCGGTCACGCACGCCGGCTGGAACGCCATCGCCCACCGGATCACCGACAAGCTGGTCGGGTTCACGCTGATCGCGGGCGGCGGGATGCTGATCGGGCTGGCCATGGTGCCGTTCGTGCCGGTCCCGGCGGCGGCCGCGTGGCCGTACCTGATCTTCTCGGCCGTGATCCACGCCGCCTACTACGCACTGCTGATGAAGTCCTTCCGGCTCGGTGACTTCGGGCAGGCCTACCCGATCGCCCGCGGCACCGCGCCGCTGGTGGTCACCGTTCTCGCCGCGGTCCTCGCGCACGAGGTGCCCGACGGGTGGGCGGCGGCCGGGGTCGCGTTGTCCTGCGCGGGACTGACCGGGGTCGCCCTGTGGGGGCTGCGCGGGCGCCGGCCGAACCGGGCGGCGATCGGCGCGGCCCTGGCGACCGGGCTGACCATCGCCGGGTACACGGTCGTGGACGGGCTGGGCGTGCGGGCCTCGGGCTCCTCGCTCGGGTACGTCGCCTGGCTGATGGCCGTGGAGGGCGTGGCGATCCCGGCGTACGCGCTGACCCGCCTGCGCGGGGAGTTCCTCACCGTGCTGCGGCCGTTCGCCACCGTGGGCCTGCTGGGCGCCGCCCTGTCCGTCCTCGCCTACGGGCTCGTCCTGTGGGCCCAGACCAAAGCGGAGCTCGCCCCGGTCGCGGCCCTGCGCGAGTCGTCGATCATCGTCGGCGCGGCCCTCGGGGCGCTCGTCTTCAAGGAGCGGTTCGGGTTGCCCCGGATTGCCGCCGCGGGGCTCGTGGTCGTCGGGATCGGGCTGATGCTGCACGCCGGATAGCGGGCGTGTGGCTGCTGCCTACGGGAAGCTGGGGCCTGTACGGCGACATGGGAACAGGGAGTGACCTTCATGACCGACAAGCTCACCGTGAGCGTCCTGGGCACCGGCATCATGGGTGCCGCGATGGCCCGCTGCATCGGCCGGGCCGGACACGCCGTCCGGGTCTGGAACCGCACCCGGGCCAAGGCCGAGCCGCTGGCCGCGGACGGCGCGTACGTGGCCGGCACGCCCGCCGAGGCAGTGGAGGGCGCCGACGTGGTGCTGACCATGCTGTACGACGGGGACGCGGTCCGGGAGGTCATGGGCGAGGCCGTGCCGGGTCTGCGGTCCGGCGCCGTCTGGGTGCAGTCGACCACGGCCGGACTCGAGGCCGTCGCCGAACTGGCTGGTTTCGCCCGCGAGCACGGCCTGGTCTTCTACGACGCCCCCGTGCTGGGCACCCGCCAGCCCGCCGAGGCCGGGCAGCTGACGGTGCTGGCCGCCGGGCCCGAGGAGGGGCGGGAGACGATCGCACCCGTGTTCGACGCGGTCGGCGCCCGCACCGTGTGGGCCGGCGAGGACGCGGCGGCCGCCGCGGCCACCCGGCTGAAGCTGGTCGCCAACAGCTGGGTGCTGGCGGCCACCGCGGCGGCCGGCGAGGTGCTGGCACTGTCGAAGGCGCTCGGCGTGGACCCGCACGGCTTCTTCGACCTCATCGAGGGCGGTCCGCTCGACATGGGCTACCTGCGGGCCAAGTCGCAGCTGGTCCTCGACGGGCGGCTGACACCGGCCCAGTTCGCCGTGGCCACCGCCGAGAAGGACGCCCGGCTGATCGTCCGGGCCGGCGAGCGCGGCGGCGCCCGTCTCGACGTCGCCGAGGCGGCCGCCGAACGGTTCGCGCGGGCCGCCGCGCAGGGCCACGCGGACGAGGACATGGCCGCCGCGTACTTCGCCAGCTTCGACGGGAAGTGATCGTCCCCGGCCCGTGCGCCGGTGCCCCGACGTGACGGCGCAGGCGTTGAGGCGCACCCTGGAATCAGTTGTTCCGGAGGTGGTCGTCATGATGCACACGGCAGTGGGATGGCACGTCGAGGTGGAGTTCCAGGAGGACGATCAGCACACGCGGGCGGCGGCCCTGGTCCGCTTGCCCGACGGCACGGAGGTGCGGGGGCACGGTCACGCCAGCCGCTACCACACCGACGCCAACCAGCCACGGGTCGGCGAGGAGATAGCGGGCGCCCGGGCCCTCAACGAGGTCGCCATGGAGCTGCTGACCAAGGCGCACGGGGAGATCGACGAGGCGTCCGGCCGGACGTCCCACCCGATCCACGCCTGAGCGGCGCGCTGGTCGGCGCGCTGGTCGGCGGACGGTCGGCAGGGGCCGGCACGGGCCGGCGTACCGACCGCCCGTGCCAGGGCCTGCGCGCGCGGGGGCGCGTGGGGTCTGGTGGCGGCGGAGCGTCAGCCGGTGGCCGGCAGGGACTGGCGTACCGCGCGGACCAGGGCCTGCGCGCGGGGGGTCCGCCGTCACGCTCTTGCGTGCCCTGTTGGTGAGGTTGCCGGGGGCGATGTCCGTGTCGGGGCGGTGCCGGGGGGCGCGGTTCGGCCGGGGCGGTGGCGGCGGAGCGTCAGCCGGTGGCCGGCAGGGACTGGCGTACCGCGCGGACCAGGGCCTGCGCGCGGGGGTCCGCCGTCACGCTCTTGCGCAGGCCGTTGGTGACGTAGCCGAAGGCGATGCCCGCCTCGGGGTCGGCGAAGCCGAGTGCCCCGCCCCGGCCGGGGTGGCCGAAGGAGCCCGGGGTGAGCAGCGGGGACGCGCTGCCGTGCAGCATGTAGCCGAGGCCGAAACGGGTGGGCACCACGAGCACGCGGTCGGCTCCGGCGGAGCGCTCGGTGCGCGCCAGGTTCGCCGTGGCCGGGGTGAACAGGCGCGTGCCGCCGTCCACCTCGCCGATGAGGGAGGCGTAGAAGCGGGCCAGGCCGTCGGCGGTCGCGATGCCGTTGGAGGCGGGCAGGGCGGCGGCGCGGTAGGAGGCGGAGTTCTCGTCGGGCAGCGGGGTGATCGCGGCGAAGGCGCGGCGGGTCAGGGAGCCGGGGTCGGCGTAGGCCTCGGTGACGGTCCGCTTCGGGCGGGTCCTGAGCGCGCCGGCCGTCGCGGGGGCCTCGACGGGACCGATCCGGCCCACGCGTCCGGCCTCCGTCTCCGGCAGGCCCACCCAGAGGTCGGCGCCGGCCGGCCCGGCGATCTCCGTCGCGATCCACTCGCCGATCGGGCGGCCGGTGACCCGGCGGATCAGCTCGCCCGTGAGCCAGCTGAAGGTCTGCGCGTGGTAGCCGTGGTCGGTGCCCGGTTCCCACACCGGCGCCTGCGCGGCGACGGCCGCCGCGCCGAGGCCGGGGTCGGCGGCCTGTTCGGGTGTGAGCGGCCGGTCCAGCACGGGGACGCCGGCCCGGTGCGTGAGCAGGTCGCGGACCCGTGTGTGTTCCTTGCCCGCCGCCTTGTACTCCGGCCAGTACTCGCCGACCGGGGCGTCCAGGTCCAGCTCGCCGCGCTGGTGCAGGAGCAGCGCCGCGGCGGCGGCGACGCCCTTCGTCGCGGAGCGCACGATCTGGGCGGTGCCGTGCTCCCAGGGAGCCGTGCCGTCGACGTCCTTGGTGCCGGCCCACAGGTCGACGACCTTGTGCCCGTCCCGGTACACGGTCACGGCCGCGCCCCGTTCGCCCCGCAGTGCGAAGTTGGCCGTGAACGCCTCCCCGACCGGCTCGAAGCCCTCGGCCACCGTTCCGTTCACGTCCGCGTCCATGGTCCCGTACTTCCCTCCGGCTCGCCTTCGACAGGGGCGGCAACACGTGTCACGAGCCTGGGATTCCTGCGTCTCGTCAGCCGAGGACGATCGTTACGTCGATGTTGTCGCGCGTGGCGTTCGAGTACGGGCACACCTCGTGCGCCGCGTCCACCAGCTTCGCGGCGATGTCCGCATCGAGGACCGGCAGGGACACGCTGAGGGCGACCGCCAGGCCGTAGCCGTGGGTCTTGTTGGGGCCGATGCCGACCTTCGCGGCGACCGTGGAGCCGGTGAGGTCGTAGCCCGCCCGGTTGCCGACCAGGATCAGCGCGTTGTGGAAGCAGGAGCTGTAGCCGGCCGCGAAGAGCTGCTCGGGGTTGGTGCCGTTGCCGTCGCCGCCCAGTTGCGGAGGCATCGCGACCCGCAGGTCGATGTGGCCGTCCTGGCTGGTGACGTAGCCGTTCCGGCCGCCGTGCGCGGTGGCCTCGGCGACGTACATGATCTTCGTCGGGCGGGTGTCGACAGCGGTGCCGTCAGTCATGGTCGGCCTTCCCCGGAACAGGTGCGCACAAGTACATCGTGCACAAGGTACTGGCCGGTAGGCCGGTTGTCTCCGGGCGGGGGAGGTAACTGTGGGTAACTTCGCCTAGGGGGGTGCCGCCGCGCGGCCGGCGCGTTCCGCGAGCCGCCACAACTCCTCGCGCAACCGCGCGACGTCCGCCGCCTCGAGCCCCGTCGTCGTCAGGAGCGCGCCCGGTACGCGCGCCGCGCGCTCCCGCAGGTCCTCGCCGCGCCCCGTGCACGCGACGAGTACCGACCGCTCGTCCCGCGCCGAGCGCTCGCGGCGGACCAGATCCGCCGCCTCCAGCCGCTTCAGCAGCGGCGACACCGTGCCGTAGTCGAGGCGCAGCGCGCCGGCCAGCTCCTTCACGGTCGTCTCGCCGCGCTCCCACAGCACCAGCAGCACCAGGTACTGCGGGTAGGTGAGCCCGAGCTCGTCCAGGAGCGGGCGGTACGCGGCCGTCACCGCGCGCTGGGCGGCGTACAGCGCGAAGCACAGCTGCTCGTCAAGGAGTGGCGGCCCGGACTCCTCCTGATGTGTCACGCGCCCATTGTCACGGACCGCGGGTCGAAGCCGAAGGGCAGTTCCAGCCGGTGGGCGCTCATCAGCGCCTCGTCGGAGAGGAGTTGGCCGGTCGGGCCGTCGGCGGCGATCACGCCCTCGCTGAGGATCAGCGAGCGCGGGCACAGCTCCAGCGCGTAGGGCAGGTCGTGCGTGACCATCAGGACCGTCACGTCCAGCGAGCGGAGGATGTCGGCCAGTTCGCGGCGGGAGGCCGGGTCCAGGTTGGAGGAGGGCTCGTCCAGGACGAGGATCTCCGGCTCCATCGCGAGCACGGTCGCCACCGCCACCCGGCGCCGCTGGCCGAAGGAGAGGTGGTGCGGCGGCCGGTCGGCGAAGTCCTGCATGCCGACCCGCGCCAGCGCCGTGCGCACCCGCTCCTCCAGGGCGGCCCCCTTCAGCCCGGCCGCCGCCGGTCCGAACGCCACGTCCTCCCGCACGGTCGGCATGAACAGCTGGTCGTCGGGGTCCTGGAAGACGATGCCGACCTTCTGCCGGATCTCGGCCATGTGCCGCTTTCCGACCGGCAGCCCGGCGACGGTCACCGTCCCGGCGCCGCCGCCCAGGATGCCGTTGAGGTGCAGCACGAGCGTGGTCTTGCCGGCGCCGTTCGGGCCGAGCAGCGCGACCCGCTCGCCGCGCGCGATGGTGAAGTCCACGCCGAAGAGGGCCTGGTGCCCGTCGGGGTAGGCGAAGGCGAGGCCGCAGACGTCCAGGGACGCCGGGGAACTCGGGGAACCGGTGGAACTCGGGGAAGCGGTAGTCACAGGGTCCATCCCAGCAGGCAGACGACGAGGGCGGCCGAGGGGAGGGCGAGGGCGTACGACCACTGCGCCCGGTCCGCGGTCACCTCGTCGATCACCGGCATCGAACCGGCGTACCCGCGGCTCACCATGGCCAGGTGCACCCGCTCGCCGCGTTCGTAGGAGCGGATGAACAGCGCGCCGGCCGACTTGGCGAGCACACCCCAGTGCCGCACGCCCCGCGCCTCGAAGCCGCGCGACTCCCGGGCGATCCGCATGCGGCGCATCTCGTCGGTGATGACGTCGCCGTAGCGGATCATGAAGGAGGCGATCTGCACGAGCAGCGGCGGGAGCCTGAGGCGCTGCAGGCCGAGCAGGAGTTCGCGTAGTTCGGTGGTGGACGCGAGCAGGACCGAGGCGGCGACGCCCAGGGTGCCCTTGGCGAGCACGTTCCAGGCGCCCCACAGGCCGTTCACGCTCAGCGACAGCCCGAGGACGTCGACCCGCGCGCCCTCCGCCACGAACGGCATGAGCACGGCGAAGGCGACGAACGGCACCTCGATCAGCAGCCGCTTCAGGAGGAACCCGGCGGGCACCCGCGCGACGTGCGCCACCGCGCCGAGCAGGGCGGCGTACAGTCCGAACGCCCACATCGCCTCGCGCGGGGTCGAGACCACGACCACCACGAAGGCGAAGGCGGCGGCGAGCTTGGTGTGCGGCGGCAGGGCGTGCACGGGGGAGTGCCCGTGCCGGTAGAGCCGGTGCGCGTGTCCCGCGCCCATCTCAGGCGGCCTCGGCGGGTTCGCCGGTACGGCGCCGGCGGGCGACCACCCAGAACACCGTGCTGCCCGCGGCGACCGTGACCCCGACCCCGATCACGCCCGCCAGTCCGCCGGAGAGGCGGGCGTCGGAGATGTCCCTGACGCCGTAGCCGGCCAGTGGGGAGTCCGCGCTCCGGTGCCGCTCGGTCTTCTTGTCGATGCCCTTGTCGTGGGCGACCTTCTCCAGGCCGTCGGGGTCGGCGGAGGCGTAGAAGCTGACGAACCCGGCGAGGACCAGTGAGGTGACCAGGCCGGTGAGCCACAGCCCGCGGCGCGAGGTCCGGGCGGCGGCCGGCACCGGCGCCTGGGGGGCGTCGACCAGTTCGCCGTCGACGCGCAGCTTCAGCCGCCGCGTCAGCCCGCGCGCGCCGTGCACCAGGTCCGGCCGTACGGCGATCACCGCGCCGACCGTGAGCGCGGTGATCGCGGCCTCGCCGATGCCGATGAGGACGTGAACGCCGATCATCGCGGTGGCGACCTTGGTGAGGGGCACGTCGGTGGTGCCGCCCACGGCGTAGATCAGGGTGAAGGCGACGGCGGCGGCGGGCACCGACACCAGCGCCGCGACGAAGGACGCGGTGGTGACCGAGCGCCGCCCGCGCGGCAGCAGCTTCACCAGGCCGCGGAAGACGGCGTACGACACCACGGTCGTGACGATCGCCATGTCGGTGATGTTCACGCCGAGCGCGGTCAGGCCGCCGTCCGCGAAGAGGATGCCCTGCATCAGCAGGACGACGGAGACGCACAGGACCCCGGTGCAGGGCCCGACGAGTATCGCGGCCAGGGCGCCGCCGAGCAGATGGCCGCTGGTGCCTGCCGCGACCGGGAAGTTCAGCATCTGCACCGCGAAGATGAACGCCGCCACCAGTCCGGCCAGCGGAGCGGTGCGTTCGTCGAGTTCGCGTCGCGCGCCGCGCAGGCTCACGGCGATGGCGCCGGCGGCGACCACGCCGGTGACCGCGGAGGTGGGGGCGTCGATGAATCCGTCAGGTACGTGCACCATCTGATTTTAGAGCCTTGTTGCGAACCTCTTGCAAGAGCGAGTTAGCGGCACGGAGTGTGCGATATTTCGCATATGCGACAGTGGAGGGGAGGTGGAAACATGGTTTCCGTACAGGTCGCCGAAGGTTAGGGGCCGTCCGATGTCTGTAGTCGAGCAGTACGCGCGCGCCCACATAGTCACCGACGACGACATACCGGAGGATGCCGCCGTGCCCGTGGTCCTCCGCTACGACCCCGAGACCGACCCGCGTTCGGTGCGGGTCGGCCTGCCCGGGCCGCACGAGTGGACCTTCTCCCGGTCGCTGCTCGAACAGGGGCTGCGGGTACCGGTCGAGAGCGGGGACGTGCGGGTGTGGCCGTGCGGCCGGGTGCAGGCCGTCGTGGAGTTCCATGACAAACAAGGCGTCTCGGTCGTGCAGTTCGACTCCAAGGCGCTGCGCCGGTTCCTGCGCCGGACCTACCTGGTCGGCGAGCCCGTACGGGGCTGACCGGGTCCGGCCGGCGCTCGGGACAGGCCGGCGCCGGGCCGGCCTGTCCCAGGCCTGCCGCCGGGCTCAGCCGCCGGTCTTCAGCAGCGCGGCCACGATCGGCCCCGCCGTGTCACCGCCGTGGCCGCCCGCCTGCACCACACCGGCCGCCGCGAGGTCGCCGCGGTACGCGGTGAACCAGCCGTTGGGCTTCTTCTGGCCGTCCACCTCGGCCGAGCCCGTCTTGGCGCCGTAGTCCGGGCCCAGTCCCGACATCGCCTTGGCCGCCGTGCCGTACGCCGCCGTGTACTGCATGACCTCCTTCAGCTCGGCCTGCGTCTTCGACGACATCGTGCGCGCGGCCTTCGCCAGCGTGCGGTGGTCCACGCTCGGGGAGACCAGGTACGGCTGGTGGAAGACGCCCGTCTGCACGGTCGCCGCCACCGAGGCCATGTTCAGCGGGTTCATGCGCACCCCGCCCTGCCCGATCAGCGAGGCGCCCATCTGCGCGCCGCTCTGCACCGGGACGGAACCGTCGAACGACGGGACGCCGATGGCCCAGTTGTCCAACCCGAGGCCGTAGACCTCCTGGGCCTCCTTCGTCAGGTCGCTGTTCGACAGCTTCGGCGCGAAGTTGATGAAGGCGTTGTTGCAGGAGGCCCCGAAGCTCATCTTGAACGTGCCGTGCTTGATCTCGGAGTTGTCGTCGTTGTGGAACGTCCAGCCGGCGAGCTTGTACTTCTTGGGGCAGGGGTGCGAGGCCGCCGGGGTGACGAGCCCCTTCTCGAACAGCATCGTGGACGTCACGATCTTCATCGTGGAGCCGGGGGCGAGGGAGCCCTGGAAGGCCGTGTTCCAGCCGTGGTTGGTGTTGGCCACCGCGAGGATCTCGCCGGTAGAGGGGCGCATGACCACCACCGACGCGCGCGCCTGCTTGCTCACCTCCCGCTCGGCGGCCACCTGGAGGGCCGGGTCGAGCGTGGTCTTCACCGTGCCCGGGGTGCCCTTGCTCAGCTCGAGGAGCGTCTTGTCGGACAGCTTCGCCTTCGTCGACGCCGTGCCGCGCACCACGCGCAGCTCCACGCCCGCCTTGCCGCCCGCCACCTTGCCGAACTTCTCGCGCAGCCCGTCCAGGACCGTGCCCAGCGACGGGTAGGCGGCGGTGGTCAGCTCGCCGCCGTCGCGGTCCAGCGCCTTGACGGGCGGAGTGCCGGACGCGCCGGTGACCAGCTTGTCGCCGTCCTTCAGATCGGGGTGGACGACGGAGGCGTGCCACTCGACCAGCGGCTTGCCGTCACTCTTGCGCCGGACGACGGTGAGCGCGCTCTTGTACGCGAGCGGCTTGCTGACGCCCTTGTACGACACCGTGCCCTTCACGGAGAACGGGACCTTGGCGCCGGTGCGGGTGCCGGTGGTGAGCGTGACGTCCTTGACGTGGGCGTCCTTGGTGTAGCCGGTGAGCAGCGCGGTCGCGGCGCCCGAGTCGTCGGTGGCGGCCGCCGCCTGCGTGACCTTGCCCTGCTGCCAGGCGGTGAGGAAGCGTGCGGCGGTGGTGCGCACCTCGGTGGCGGACAGCGGGCCCGTCTTCACCGGCTCGCGGTGGGAGGCGGAGGCGGCACGCGACCCGTCGTCGGCCGCGGCACCGCCGCCGTACAGCGCGTAGACACCGAGCCCGGCGCCGCCGACGACCACGGCGATCATCCCGCCGACCACGGCGGGGCCGGTCTTCCGTCGCTCGGCGACGCGTCTTCTCTTGCCCACTGCTTCTCGATCCTCCGCGAATCCCCAGGGTCCCCGTTGCCCTCGTAGCCCTCACACTCCCCAACGACGGCATCCAGCCTAGAGTCCCCTACCGGGTGGGTGATCTCAGCCACCCGTCCGTAGCAGGGTTGCGACAATCGGACCGGCCGCGTCGATGCCGTGGCCGGCGTCCTGGGCCATCGCGGCGGCGGCGATGTCGTTCCGGTAGCCGGTGAACCAGCTGTTGGACTTCGTCTGCCCGTCGACCTCGGCGGAGCCGGTCTTCGCACCGATGCTGCCGCCCAGGCCGGACATCACGCCGGCCGCGGTGCCGCTGGTGGCGGTGCGGTTCATCATCGAGCGCAGCTGGGCGACCGTGGCCGCGGACAGGCCGCGGGCCGTGGCGAGGTCACGCCCGTCCAGCTTCGGGGACACGATGACCGGCTGCCGGAAGGCGCCCGTCATCGCGGTCGCCGTCACCGACGCCATGTTCAGCGGGCTCATCTGGACCTGGCCCTGCCCGATCATGTTGGCGGCCGTGTCCGGTCCGCCGGAGGCGGGGACCCGGCCGTCGAAGGACGGGACGCCGACCTTCCAGTTGTCCCGCCCGAGTCCGAACCGTTCCTGGGCCTCCCTGGTGAGGGAGTCCACCCTCACCTCGTCGGCGAACTTCACGAAGGCGGTGTTGCAGGAGCGGGCGAAGCTGTCGGAGAGGGTGGCGTGCTCGTCGGGCGCCAGGCCCTCGAGGTTGCCGAAGGTCTGGCTCTGCCAGGTGGCGGTGGGCGGGCACGGGGCCGGTCCGGTGGCCTTGGTGATGCCGTTGTCGATGAGCGTGGCGGCGCTGATGATCTTCATGGTGGAGCCGGGGGCCAGCTCGCCGAGGAAGGCCGCGTCGAAGCCGTCGTCACGGTGGTTGGCGACCGCGAGCACCTCGCCGGTGCTGGGCCTGACGGCCGCCACCGACGACTCGGGGTACTTCTGCACGGCCGTCTCGGCCGCCGCCTGGACGCCGGCGCTGAGGGTCGTCCGGAGCTTGCCCGCCCGGCCCTTGGCGAGGGTGAGCAGGGTGGTGTCGGCGGCGTTCTGGTCGGCATGCTTGATCGCCAGTTCGACGCCGGGCGTCCCGCCCGCCTTGTCGCCGTACCGGCTGCGCAGCTCGTCCAGGATCGGCCCGAGCGAGGGGTACTTCTCCTTCGTCAGCACCTTCCCGTCGCGGTCCACGGCCTCGATCGGCGGTGCCGACGCGTCGCCCGTATAGAGCGTGTCGCCCTTGCGCAGCTGCGGGTGGACGACGGACGGCCGCCAGTCGACGAGCGCCCGGTGCGTGGTCTCGCCGCGCACCACCGTCAGCCGGCTCCGGTAGGAGAGCGTCTTGGACTTCCCGTCGTACGACACCCTCGCCCGCACCGTGAAGGGCACGGTGTCCCCGCTCGCGGTGCCGGGCGTGATGCGCACCTCGCCGATGCGCGCGGCGTTCCCGAACGCCGTCAGCAGCGACTCGGCGTCCACCGGGTAGTTCGTGTACGAGGCCGCGGTCGCCGCCTGCCCCTTCTCCCACGCCGCGAAGAACGTGGCGGTGGTCTCCTTCACCTCGCCCTTGTCCGGCGGCCCGGTCCGCACGGACGCGGTGCCGCCGTCCTGCAGCGCGGAGAGGACGTTGTACCCCGCGTACCCCGCCCCGCCGACCAGCACCACCAGCACGCCGCTCACGACGACGGCCTTGACCCCCTTGCGCATCCCGCGCGCTCCTCCCCCGCTCCGGTACGTCCCGTGCCCGCACTGTAGGTGGCACGAGGGGGCGCTGTGAGGGGAGTTTTCGGAATGGTGTCCGAACGGGGGTCAGAGATGTGCCCACATGTCCCTTACATCCAGGCGTGTGGTCACCTACGTGAACGCCGGTCGTGGCGCCGGCGAGGGGACCTACATCGAGGTGATGGGCGCCCCGCCGTACTTGCCGCCGTTGCACATGTAGGTGCCAGGACCCCAGGGCACCACGTACCCGCCGGTGGAGGTGCAGTCGTTCCAGCTGACGGCGGGCGAGGCGGCCTCGGCGGTCGCGGCGCCGACGACACCGGATCCGGCCAGGGCGGCAGCGACGAGGGCGGCGGTGAGGGCGCGTCGAATACCCATGATCTCGCTCCTTCGGTGCTCGCTCGAACGTCTTCCCAGTCTCCCTCCGAGGGCCGGCGTATGCATCTGAGGCATCAGGAGCAACGCCCGTAACAGGCCTCGGACCTGTGCCGCCGTCCCGGCGTGGCGGCTCGCGTCCCGCCGGGACGGCGTCGGTCCGGCTAGACCCACGTGTCGATCCACATCCGCGACCGCCAGTCGTCGAGCGGGATGGCGGTGCCGGTGTACAGCGGCCAGAAGTAGATGAAGTTCCAGGCGATCAGGAGGACCAGCACGCCCGCCGCCGTCGCGCCGATCACGCGGCGGCTGTCGGTGGACCTGGCGGGACCGACGATCGCGCCGATCAGCATCGCCACCGCCAGGCACAGGAAGGGGACGAAGACGACGGCGTAGAAGAGGAAGATCGTGCGCTGCTGGTACATGAACCAGGGGAGGTAGCCGGCCGCGATGCCGCAGGCGATGGCGCCGGCGCGCCAGTCGCGGCGGAACGCCCAGCGCCACAGGACGTAGAGGATCGCGGCGCAGGCCGCCCACCACAGCAGGGGCGTGCCGATGGCGAGGACCTCGCGGGCGCACTTCTGGCCCGCGTCGGCCGGGCAGCCGTCGGCGCCGGGGGACGGGGACTCGTAGAAGTACGACACCGGGCGGCCCAGGACGAGCCAGCTCCACGGGTTGGACTGGTAGGTGTGCGGCGACGACAGGCCGACGTGGAACTTGTACACCTCGTGCTCGTAGTGCCACAGGCTGCGCAGCCAGTCGGGCAGGAAGGTCCAGCTGCCGCCCTTGCCGTCGGTGGCGGCCCAGTTGCGGAAGTAGCCGCCGGAGCCGTCGGCCGGGGAGAGGATCCAGCCGGTCCAGGACAGCAGGTACACGGCGACGGCGACCGGGACCGTGGCCAGGAAGGTGATGCCGGTGTCGTACTTGAGGACGGCCAGATAAGGGTGCCGGGCGCCGGCCACCTTGCGGGCGCCGACGTCCCACACCAGCGCCATCAGGCAGAACGCGGCCAGGATGTACAGGCCGTTCCACTTGGTGCCGATCGCGAGGCCGAGCAGGACACCGGCCGCCCAGCGCCAGGGGCGCAGCCCGAAGCGGAGGGTGTCGGCCACGCCGTCGTCCGGGCGCAGCCGGCCGTCGGCGTCGACGGGCAGCGCGGCGGCGAGCCGCTCCCGCGTCCGGTCACGGTCGATGACCAGGCAGCCGAACGCGGCCAGCACGAAGAACATCAGCACGCCGTCGAGCAGCGCGGTCCGGCTCATCACGAAGTGCAGGCCGTCCACCGCCATCAGCGCCCCGGCCAGGCAGCCGAGGAACGTGGAGCGGAACATGCGGCGGCCGATGCGGCACAGCAGCAGGACCGAGACCGTGCCGAGCAGCGCCGTCATGAAGCGCCAGCCGAACGGGTCGAGGCCGAAGACCAGTTCACCGATCCCGATCACGTACTTGCCGACCGGCGGATGCACCACGTACGCCGCGTCCGTCGGGACGGCGACGTGACCGTTCGCCTGGATGATCAGGTCGTTGGCGTTCTTGTCCCAGTTGACCTCGAAGCCGCGGTGGACGAGCGCCCAGGCGTCCTTGGCGTAGTACGTCTCGTCGAATATCACCTTCCGCGGGCTGCCCAGGTTCCAGAACCGCAGCAGGCCCGCCATCAGCGTCACCAGCAGCGGACCGCCCCAGGCCGACCAGCGGGTGATGCGCTCGGCGAGCCTCGGCGACACCCCCAGGGCCGGCCACAGGCGGGGACCGGGCTCGGCGTACGGCGGCACCAGCCGGTCGCGGAGATCGCTTCTCGGCCCCGCCGTGTACCCGAATCGGCGCAGCCGCTGCTGCCACGCCGGCCGTTCGTCGTGCGGGGCCCGGCCCTGCCGGATGTCCGTGGAGGACGCGGTACTGGTCACCGCGCCATCGTAGGGAACCGTGCTGTGTGAGTCCCGTGCATGGGTGGTACCGGTCCGGATGCGTCCGGCCCGCCGGGAGCCCCGCCGGGCCCTGAGAGGATGACAGAGTGACTGGAACCCTTGTTTTGGCGGGCACCCCCATCGGCGACATCGCGGACGCGCCGCCCCGGCTGGCCGAGGAGCTGGCCGGCGCCGACGTCGTCGCCGCCGAGGACACGCGCCGGCTGCGGCGGCTCACCCAGGCCCTCGGTGTGACGCCCAAGGGACGCGTGGTGTCGTACTTCGAGGGCAACGAGTCCGCCCGGACGCCGGAGCTGGTCGAGGAACTCGTGAACGGCGCGCGGGTGCTGCTGGTGACGGACGCCGGGATGCCGTCGGTCTCCGACCCCGGTTACCGGCTGGTCGCCGCGGCCGTCGAGCGGGACGTCCGGGTCACCGCCGTCCCCGGGCCGTCCGCCGTGCTCACCGCGCTCGCCCTGTCGGGGCTGCCCGTCGACCGGTTCTGCTTCGAGGGCTTCCTGCCGAGGAAGGCGGGGGAGCGGCTCACCCGGCTGCGGGAGGTCGCCGAGGAGCGGCGCACGCTGGTGTACTTCGAGGCCCCGCACCGCCTCGACGACACCCTCGCCGCGATGGCCGAGGTCTTCGGCGGCGACCGGCGGGCCGCCGTCTGCCGGGAGCTGACCAAGACGTACGAGGAGGTGCGGCGCGGGCCGCTCGCCGAGCTGGCGGCCTGGGCGGCCGAGGGCGTGCGCGGCGAGATCACCGTCGTCGTCGAGGGTGCCGCCGAGCGCGGACCCGAGGAACTGGACGCCGCGGAGCTGGTGCGCCGGGTTCGGGTCCGGGAGGAGGCCGGGGAGCGCCGCAAGGAGGCGATCGCGGCGGTCGCCGTGGAGGCGGGCCTCCCCAAGCGCCAGGTGTTCGACGCGGTCGTGGCGGCGAAGCGCGCCGAAGGGGCGTGAACGGGGGTGTGAGGGGGCTCACACCCTCTCTGAGCAGGCCTCTTCTCCCATGAGCACGCGCCCCATGGGCGGGCAAAGCACGGCCGTCGAAGGCAAAGCCCAGACCCCGCCGCGGGGCCGGTTCGGCAAGCGACGTCCAAATCGCCTCCAACAGTCGACAGGCCCTGCTGCGTTCACGTCGGGCGGAGAGTCCACTGGTCGCAGGGACGCACCTGTCCCTCGCCCCCAAGGGGAGGAGCCTGACATGAGTGAGATCGCTGGACAGACCGGCCCGCGCGGTACCGCGGCCGCAGTCGTCCGTGAGTCGTATTCCTTCGCCTGCATGCGCTGCGGGCACGGCTGGGAACAGTCGTACGAGATAGAACACCACACGGACGCCGACGGCCACGAGTTCGTCCTGTACGTGGCCGGCGGCCGGGTCGTGCCGTCCCCGCTGAGCCGGCCCGCGTGCCTCAACTGCGACGGCCACGTGGTGCGGATCATGCGCGCGGGTCAGGTCTCCTCGGTGCGCGAGGCGGCCGAGCGGAGCCACCACGGGCCGCGGACCGGCCCGACCGGGGCGCCGGGGGCCCCCGCGGCGGCGGCCGGGACCGCGGCCGGGCCGGACCACCACTGGCACCTGTCCGATCTCCTCCACCCCTTCCAGCGCAAGGCGAGCTGACCGGCCGGGCATGCCCCTTCCGTAGGATCGGGGCATGCCTTCGAACGCCTCCGCCGCGGGCGGCCAGCACGACAAGCACGCCGCCCCGCCGCTCCCGGAACCCCTCCGGGTGCCCGTCGCCGACTCCCACACCCACCTGGACATGCAGTCCGGGACGGTCGAGGAGGGGCTGGCGAAGGCCGCGTCGGTGGGGGTGACGACGGTCGTCCAGGTCGGCTGCGACATCAAGGGCTCACGGTGGGCCGCCGAGACGGCGGCGGCGCACGACAGCGTGCACGCGACGGTCGCCCTGCACCCGAACGAGGCCCCGCGCATCGTCCACGGGGACCCCGACGGCTGGTCGCGGCAGGGTGCGCGGGAGCCCGGCGGTGACGCCGCGCTGGACGAGGCGCTCGCCGAGATAGACCGGCTGGCCGGGCTGCCGCAGGTCAAGGGCGTCGGGGAGACCGGCCTCGACCACTTCCGCACCGGCCCGGAGGGCAAGGCGGCCCAGGAGCGGTCCTTCCGCGCCCACATCGAGATCGCCAAGCGGCACGGCAAGACACTCGTCATCCACGACCGCGACGCCCACGCCGACGTGCTGCGGGTGCTGAAGGAGGAGGGCGCCCCCGAGCGCACCGTCTTCCACTGCTACTCCGGCGACGCGGAGATGGCCGAGGTGTGCGCCCGCGAGGGCTACTACCTGTCCTTCGCCGGCAACGTCACCTTCAAGAACGCCCAGAATCTCCGCGACGCGCTCGCCGTCGCCCCGCTCGAACTGGTCCTCGTGGAGACCGACGCGCCCTTCCTGACACCGGCGCCCTACCGCGGACGGCCCAACGCGCCCTACCTCGTGCCGGTCACCGTGCGTGCCATGGCCGCGGTGCGCGGCATCGACGAGGACACCCTGGCGGCCGCGCTGGGCGCGAACACGGCCCGTGCCTTCGGCTACTGATCGCCTGTTCGACGGCGACGCTCCGTAGTCGCGTCGCTTTGGAGAGTGACGCCCGCTCCGCTAGGTTCTGGGGTCCCGATCCGGACCCCTCTGGCCCCCTGGAGCGTGTCGGCGTGAGCAAGCCGCAGTACGAGACGTACGGACCGTACGGCCATGACGCCTGCGGGTACGGCGCGCAGACGCTGCCGTACCGGTGGTACGAGGACACCTACCGGCCCGCTTACGAAGCCGGGGCGTACGTCGTCGCCGAGCCGGTGCTGCCGTCGCCGCGGCGGACGGCGGCCGTGCCCGAGGCGGCGTGCCCGGAGTCCGACACGGCCGCCCGGACCGGGGCGCCCGCCGGTGACGTGGCACCCGCCGGGGCCGGCGGGCGGGCCGCGCGCCGGCACCGGGCGCGCTCCGCCCAGCGCCCGGAGTCCGCTGTGCGCCGGCTGCTGCCGCAGGCGCTGGTCATCGCCTTCCTCGCCGGCGGCACCACCGCCTTCGTCGCCAAGGACAAGGCGATCGAGCTCGACGTCGAGGGCAGCCCGCGCACCCTGCACACCTTCGCGGACGACGTCACCGAACTGCTCGCCGAGGAAGGCGTGCCGGTCGGCGTGCACGACGTGGTGGTGCCCGCCCCCGGCACGCCCCTGGCCAGCGGCGAGGAGGTCGAGGTGCGCTACGGGCGTCCCGTACGGCTCACCCTCGACGGACACCGGCGCGAGGTGTGGACGACGGCGCGCACGGTGCGGGAAGCGCTCGAACAGCTGGGCGTGCGCGCGGAGGGCGCGTACCTGTCGACCCCGCTCTCCCGGCCCATCGGACGCGCCGGGCTCGCGCTCGACGTGCGCACCGAGCGCACCGTCACGGTCCTGGCGGACGGCCGCGCCCGCACCATCCGCACCAACGCGGCGACCGTACGGGAGGCGGTGGCCGGTGCCGGGATCACCCTGCACGGTCAGGACACCACCTCCGTGCCGCCCGGCAGCTTCCCGCGCGACGGGCAGACGGTGACCGTGCTGCGGATCACCGGCGCGAGGGAGGTCCGCGAGGAGGCGATCCCCTTCGACGTACGGCGGACCGCGGACCCCTCCCTGTTCAAGGGCACGGAGGTCGTGGAGCGGACCGGACAGCCGGGACTCAGACGGGTCACCTACCTCCAGCGGACCGTCAACGGGGTCAGGCAGCAGCCGCGCCGGGAGAGGTCCGAAGTGGTGCGCACGCCCCGGACACAGCTGGTGAGGGTGGGCACCAAGGCGCACCCCCCGTCCGTGCGGGGAACCGAGCACCTCGACTGGAAGGGGCTCGCGGCCTGCGAGTCCGGGGGGCGGCCCGACGCGGTGGACGCCTCCGGCACCTACGGCGGCCTCTACCAGTTCGACACCCACACCTGGCACAGCCTCGGCGGCACCGGCCGCCCCCAGGACGCCCCGGCCGCCGAACAGACGTACCGGGCGAAGAAGCTGTACCTGCGGCAGGGCGCCGCTCCCTGGCCGCACTGCGGGGCTCGGCTGCACGGGTGAGGAGCGGGGGCCGCGGCCCCGTACCCTTGTCGGGTGAGCAGCCCCACCTCCGACGCCCTCCTGGGTCCCGCCGACGTCCGTGAACTGGCGGCCGCCCTCGGAGTGCGTCCCACCAAGCAGCGCGGCCAGAACTTCGTGATCGACGCGAACACGGTCCGCCGTATCGTCCGCACCGCCGAGGTCCGCCCGGACGACGTGGTGGTCGAGGTCGGCCCGGGGCTCGGCTCCCTCACCCTGGCGCTGCTGGAGGCCGCCGACCGCGTCACGGCCGTCGAGATCGACGCCGTCCTGGCCGCGGCCCTGCCCGCCACCGTCGCCGCCCGCATGCCCGCGCGCGCCGACCGCTTCGCCCTGGTCCACTCCGACGCGATGCACGTCACCGAGCTGCCGGGGCCCGCCCCGACCGCGCTGGTGGCGAACCTCCCGTACAACGTCGCCGTGCCGGTGCTGCTGCACATGCTGGACACCTTCCCGAGCATCGAGCGCACCCTCGTCATGGTCCAGTCGGAGGTCGCCGACCGCCTCGCCGCCGCGCCCGGCTCGAAGGTGTACGGCGTCCCGTCGGTGAAGGCGAACTGGTACGCCGAGGTGAAGCGGGCCGGCGCCATCGGCCGCACCGTCTTCTGGCCCGCGCCCAACGTCGACAGCGGACTGGTCTCGCTCGTCCGCCGGGCCGAGCCGGTCAGGACGACCGCCTCCAAGGCCGAGGTGTTCGCCGTCGTCGACGCGGCGTTCGCACAGCGTCGCAAGACCCTGCGGGCCGCGCTCGCCGGCTGGGCCGGGTCGGCGGCGGCGGCCGAGGCGGCCCTGGTCGCCGCCGGTGTCTCGCCGCAGGCGCGCGGGGAGTCCCTGACGGTCGAGGAGTTCGCGCGCATCGCGGAAGCGGCGTCACCGCGGGGGACTGCCCCCGCGCCCCCGAAGGATGGAGAGCGGTAGGTGAGCGTCACCGTACGCGTCCCCGCCAAGGTCAACGTCCAGCTCGCGGTGGGTGCCGCCCGCCCCGACGGCTACCACGACCTGGCCAACGTCTTCCTCGCCGTCGGCCTGTACGACGAGGTGACGGTCACCCCGGCCGACGAACTGCGGATCACCTGCGCCGGGCCGGACGCCGACCAGGTCCCCCTGGACCGGACGAACCTCGCCGCGCGCGCCGCCCTCGCGCTCGCCGGGCGCCGGGGCATCGAGCCCGCCGTGCACATCCACATCGCCAAGGACATCCCGGTCGCCGGAGGCATGGCGGGCGGCAGCGCGGACGGCGCGGGCGCGCTGGTCGCCTGCGACGCGCTGTGGCGGACGGCCGCCTCCCGCGCCGAACTCCTCGCCCTCTGCGCCGAGCTGGGCAGCGACGTGCCGTTCAGCCTGGTGGGCGGAGCGGCGCTCGGCACCGGGCGGGGCGAGCGGCTCACCGCGCTGGAGGTCGGCGGCACCTTCCACTGGGTGTTCGCCATGGCCGAGCGCGGGCTGTCGACCCCGGCCGTCTTCCGCGAGTTCGACCGGCTCGCCCAGGGGCGGGAGATTCCGGAGCCGGTGGCTTCGGCGGAGCTGCTGGAGGCGCTGGCGAAGGGGGACCCGCAGGCGCTGGCGGGGGCCGTCTCCAACGACCTCCAGCCTGCCGCGCTGTCCCTGTTCCCGGAGCTGGCGCAGACGCTGGACGCGGGGCGGGCGGCGGGCGCGCTGACGGCGCTGGTGTCGGGGTCGGGGCCGACGACGGCCTTCCTGGTCCGCGACGCGGAGTCGGCGGTGGCGGTGGCCGAGGCGCTGCGTGCGTCGGGGACGTGCCGGACGGTGCGGACGGCGGCGGGGCCGGTGGCGGGTGGGGCGACCGTCGTCTGAAGGGGCTCAGTACTGGTTGATGGCGGTCAGGTCGATGTCGATGCCGATGTCGTAAGGAACGCTGACCTTGACGTGGTCGTGGTGGATCCCGGTCAGCGCGAAGGTCCCCACCCCACAGGCCCTACGCTAGAAGGCTGACCCACGCGGCGGAGCCGCACATCGATACAGTCCCCGCCCGCAGGAGTGAAATGGCCGTCAACCTGGTCAATGTCGAGAACATCAGCAAGGTGTACGGCACCCGTGCCCTGCTGGACGGGGTCTCGCTCGGTGTGTCCGAAGGGGACCGGATCGGGGTCGTCGGGCGCAACGGCGACGGCAAGACCACCCTGATCCGGATGCTCGCCAAGGTGGAGGAGGCCGACAGCGGGCGGGTCACGCACTCCGGCGGGCTGCGGCTCGGGGTGCTCACCCAGCACGACTCCCTCGACCCGGCGGCGACCGTGCGGCACGAGGTCATCGGTGACATGGCCGACCACGAGTGGGCCGGGAACGCCAAGGTCAGGGACGTACTGACGGGCCTCTTCGGCGGCCTGGACCTGCCGGGCTTCCCCAAGGGGCTGGACACCGTCATCGGGCCGCTGTCGGGCGGCGAGCGGCGGCGGATCGCGCTGGCCAAGCTGCTCATCGAGGAGCAGGACCTGATCGTCCTGGACGAGCCCACCAACCACCTCGACGTCGAGGGCATCTCCTGGCTGGCCCGGCACCTGCGGGAGCGGCGCTCCGCGCTGGTGTGCGTCACCCACGACCGGTGGTTCCTCGACCAGGTCTGCACCCGCATGTGGGACGTCCAGCGCGGCACCGTGTACGAGTACGAGGGCGGCTACTCCGACTACGTCTTCGCGCGGGCCGAGCGGGAGCGCATCGCCGCCACCGAGGAGACCAAGCGGCAGAACCTGGTCCGCAAGGAGCTGGCCTGGCTGCGGCGCGGCGCGCCCGCCCGTACGTCCAAGCCGCGCTTCCGCGTCGAGGCCGCCAACGAGCTGATCAAGGACGTGCCGCCGCCCCGGGACAGCAGCGAGCTGATGAAGTTCGCCTCCTCCCGGCTCGGGAAGACGGTGTTCGACCTGGAGGACATCACCGTCCAGGCCGGCCCCAAGGTGCTGCTCAAGCACGTCACCTGGCAGCTCGGCCCGGGTGACCGGATCGGCCTGGTCGGTGTCAACGGAGCCGGGAAGACCTCCCTGCTGCGGGCCATGGCCGAGGCGGCCCGCACAGAGGGCGAGGCGCAGCCGGCGGGCGGGCGGATCGCCGTGGGCAGGACCGTCAAGCTCGCCTACCTGTCCCAGGAGGTCGCCGAGCTCGACCCCGACTGGCGGGTCCTGGAGGCCGTCCAGCGGGTCCGCGAGCGCGTCGACCTCGGCAAGGGGCGCGAGATGACCGCCGGGCAGCTGTGCGAGACGTTCGGCTTCGGCAAGGAGAAGCAGTGGACGCCCGTCGGCGACCTGTCCGGTGGTGAGCGGCGCCGGCTGCAACTGCTGCGGCTGCTCATGGACGAGCCCAACGTCCTCTTCCTCGACGAGCCCACCAACGACCTCGACATCGAGACCCTCACCCAGCTCGAGGACGTCCTCGACGGCTGGCCCGGCTCGATGATCGTCATCTCCCACGACCGGTTCTTCGTCGAGCGCACCACCGACCGGGTGTATGCCCTGCTCGGCGACGGCACCCTGCGGATGCTGCCGCGCGGCATCGACGAGTACCTGGAGCGGCGGCAGCGCATGGAGGAGGCGGTCGCCGCCGCCACCGCCGCCTCGGCGGCCAAGCCGGCCGGCCCGGAGAGGAGCGCCGCCGACCAGCGTGCCGCGAAGAAGGAACTCCAGAAGATCGAGCGGCAGTTGGACCGTGTCTCCGAGAAGGAGACCAAGCTGCACGCCCAGATCGCGGAGCACGCCACGGACTTCGCCAAGGTCGCCGAACTCGACGCACGGCTGCGCGACTTGGCGGGAGAACGTGAGGAACTGGAGCTGCGCTGGCTGGAACTCGCCGAGGACGCGTAGGCGGGGCGCACGCCCGGTGAAGGGGGCGTGAAAGCCATAACGGCGGCATCACGGGCCGGTCCTCCCTTGGGAACAGGGGATGGTCCGGCCCGCTGCGCTGTCGGACCCGGGTGGTAGAAAGAGCGGTCTGAGAACTGGCTAAAAATCAGTGAACGAGGGGGAGACGCGCTGATGACCCAGCCGCCCGATCAGCCACCGCAGCAGGGTGGTTTCGGTCCGCCGCAGGACCCGCCGCCCCAGGGCGGATTCGGCGCACCGGCGCCTTTGCCGCCGGCCCAGCCACCCCAGCCCCAGCCGGGATACGGCTACCCGCAGCAGCCCGGCCCCTACGCCCAGCCCGGCCCGGCGGCGCCCGGCACGCCCGGCCCGTACGCGGCGCCCGGCACGCCCGGCCCGTACGCGGCGCCCGGTACGTCCGGCCCGTACGCGGCGCCCGGTACGCCCGGCCCGTACGCGGCGCCCGGTACGCCCGGCCCGTACGGGCAGCCGCAGCAGCCGGGCCCGTACGGGCAGCAGCCCGGGTACGGCTACCCGCAGCAGCCGCAGTACCCCGGCGCGCCCGGCACCCCGCCGCCCGGCGGCCCGCGTGGTCCCTTCAAGGGCAGGCCCGCGCTCGTCATCGGGGCGGCGGTGGCGGCGCTGCTGGTCATCGGCGGCACCGTGTACGCGGTCGTCGGCGGTGACGACGGCGGCAAGAAGAAGCCGGTCGCGCAGAAGAGCGACAGCACCGGGCCCACCGCCACCGCCACCGACACCCCGGTCAACCCCGGTGACGGCAGCGGCGACGGAGGCTCGGACCCGGAGGACCTCAACGCGGGCCGCAAGCCCGGCGAGGCCAAGGTGCTCTGGTACAAGACGGCACCCGACGCGCCCGGTTCCGGCGCCGACGCGCCCGGTATGTGGATCACCGGCAAGACGGCGGTGAAGGCGGCCTACAAGCAGGTCTTCGCCTACAACGTGGGTGACGGCGACCCCACGTGGTCCCCCCTCACCTTCCCGCAGAAGATCTGCGCGGTCACCCCGCGGAAGTCGGCCGACGACAAGGTCGTCGTGGCGTACATGAGCGGCACCAGCGACCGCGCCAAGTGCAACCAGCTCCAGCAGATCGACCTGAACACGGGCGAGAAGGGCTGGAGCGGCGAGGTCGCCGACGGCGGGCTCTTCGACAGCGCGATCAGCGTCGAGCTGACCATCAGCGGCAAGACGCTGATGGTGGGCCGCTCCCAGTCGGGCACGGCGTACGACCTCGACACCGGCAAGAAGCTCTACGACAAGAAGAAGTACGGCACCGACTGCTTCCCGACCGCGTTCGCGGGCGGCACCGGCCGGCTGATCTCCGTCGCCTCCTGCGACGCCACCGGAAGCGACGAGCACGACGAGATCCAGTCGCTCGACCCGGCCACCGGCAAGGTCAAGTGGACCCAGAAGGTCAAGAAGGGCTGGACGGTCGCGCGGACCTACTCCGTCGACCCGCTCGTGGTCTACCTGACCAACGAGGACAAGAAAGCCTGGAACATCTCCGCCTTCACCGCCGACGGCAGGTTCCGCTCCGAGGTCAAGGTCGACGAGAAGTTCGCCCCGGGCTGCGGCTGGGCCATCCTCGAACGCGACCTCCAGGGCTGCCGGGCTGTCGCCGTCGACGCCGACACCCTCTACCTGCCGACCGACACCACCAGCGGCGCCAACGAGATCGTCGCGATCAGCCTCGCCACCGGCAAGGCGAAGTGGCGGGTGAAGTCCCCGACGGACGAGTCGATGGTCCCCGTCGAGACCGAGGGCGGCAAGCTCGTCGCGTACGTCCACCCGTCGTACGACACCGGCGGCCAGGTCGTGTCCATCCCGACCGGCGGCTCCGGCCACCAGCCGACGAAGCTGCTGCAGAACCCGAGTGGCGCCGCGGAGATCGAGGACGGCTTCTACGATGGCGCCGTGGACTGGGCCGACGGGCGCTTCTACATCTCCTCCACCCGGCTGAACGGGAAAGACGACGCGAAGGAGAAGCTGATGCTCGCCTTCGGCAAGTAGGCGGATCCCCTCCGCCGCCTTCCGCTCCGCTTCCCGAGCCTTCTGTCGAGGTACAGCCATGACCCAGCCACCGCCTCCGCCGCCGAACCAACCCCCGCAGCAGGGCGGCTTCGGCCCGCCGCAGCCGCCGCAGCCGCCGCAGACCCCGCCCTCCGGCTACGGCTACCCGCAGGCACCTCAGCCCCCGCAGCCCCAGCCCGGCTACGGCTACCCCGGCCAGCAGCCGAACCCGTACGGTCAGCCGCAGGCCCCGTACCCCCAGCAGCCGACCGCGTACGGCCAGCCCGGCTACGGCTACCCGGGCCAACCGACCGTGCCGATGTACCCGCAGCCCGGGCAGCCGGGCGGCGGCGGGCGCAAGCCGAACTCCTCGCTGATCATCATCGTCTCGGCGCTGGTCGCGATCGCCCTGATCATCGGCGGCGGGATCTGGTACGCGAAGTCCGGCGGCGGCGACGGCGGGAAGAAGGACACCGCGAGTTCCGGCGGCGGCACGGGCGGCACGGGTGGCAAGGACGGCACCGGCGGAACCGGCGGAACCGGCGGCACCACCACCGGCGGCAAGGAGAAGGCGCCCGCCGACACCGCCGCCAGGAAGCTCTTCGACGTGCCGCTGCCCAAGGCGAACGACACCGTCTCCACCTACGGCTCCTGGCTCACCGACAAGGTGTACGCCAAGAGCGGCGTCGCCCAGATCGTCGGCTACGACCCCGACAAGGGCACCGAACTCTGGACGATCAAGCTGCCCGGCCCGGTCTGCGCGGCCGCGAACCACGTCACGTCCGACGGCCGGACGGCGATCACCTTCCAGCCGAAGATGCCCGCGAAGAACTCCGCCGAGGGCTGCAGCCGGATCGCCGCGATCGACCTCGACGCGGGCAAGAAGCTGTGGACGAAGTCGGTCGACTCCGGTGACTACGCGATCAGCTTCGAGAACGTGACGGTCGCGCAGAACACCGTCGCCGTGGGCAGCACCCGCGGCGGAGCCGCCTTCGACATCGCCTCCGGCAAGGTGCTGTGGCAGCCGAAGTCGGCCGACACCTGCTACGACGCCGGGTACGGCGGCGGCGAGAAGCTGGTGGCGGTGCGCAAGTGCGGCGCGTACGACAACCGCCAGCTGCACATCCAGACCATCGACCCGAAGTCCGGCAAGGTGATCTCCGAGTACAAGATGGCCGAGGGCATCGAGTACGCCAGCGTCGTCTCCACCGACCCGCTGGTGGTCGCCGCCGACGTCGGCGACAGCGCGGGCGACGGCAGCGGCATCTCGGACTACTTCTCCATCGACAACAGGACCGGCAAGCTGCGCACCCGGATCTCCGCGCCGGCCGACTCCTTCGGCGGCCGCTGCGACGGCATCACCCGCATCGAGTACTGCAAGGAGGTCGTCGTCGGCAACGACAAGCTGTACGTGCCGACCGAGGAGCACGACGGCACCGGCAAGTACAGCAGGACCAACGAGATCGTCGCCTTCGACCTGGGCACCGGCAAGCAGACCGGCCAGCGTGCCGACGCCGGCGACGGCTACACCATCTCCCCGCTGCGCATGGACGGCGGCAACCTGCTCGCGTACAAGCGTCCGCCCTACGACAAGGGCGGGCAGGTCGTCAGTATCGACGGCGGCTCGTTCAAGGAGACCAAGCTGCTGGAGAACCCGGCCACCGAGTCGGTGCGCGACGCGGAGACCAGCATGCTGCCGGAGTACGCGGAGATCCTCTACTCCCAGGGCCGGCTGTACATGTCGGCGGTCTTCGCGGACGACACGTCCGGCTCCTCGAGCAGTGACGAGGAGCTGGTCGTCGCGTTCGGCACCGGGAACTGATCACCCGTCAGGTGCTGTCAATGGTCCCGAACAGCGGGAATTCAGCGATCCGTGGCACTTCTCACCAGTAGGGGCAGCGTAACGTCGAACAAGCGTGTAGCTTCCGGGGGCATGAAGGGCGGGGTGCCGGGGGGCCCTCTGTCCAAGGGGACCGTGGGCATCCATGGTGAGGCATCCATGGGGGGACTGGGGGGTTGCTCTGTGGGAGTGCGGCTCATGGTGGTCGACGACCACCGCTTGCTCGCGGAGGCGCTTGCCTCGGCGCTGAAGCTGCGGGGGCACCGGGTCCTCGCGGCGGCGGCACCGGCCGCCGGCGCGGCGGACCTGGTGATCAGCCGGGCGCCCGAGGTGTGCCTGCTGGGCACGGCGGCCCCCGCCGAGCCGGGGGTCTTCGATCCCGTGGTGAAGATCAAGCGGGAGCGCCCGCAGGTCGCGGTCCTGGTGCTGGGCCCGGTCCCGTCGCCGCGGGGCATCGCGGCTGCCTTCGCGGCCGGGGCCTCCGGCTACGTCCGGCACGACGAGCGCATCGAGGGCGTCGAGCGGGCGATCATGAAGGCCAGGGCCGGGGAGGCGGCCGTCGCCCCCCAGTTGTTGCAGGGTGCCTTCAGTGAGCTGCTCAACCCCGCCGCGCAGCCCGACGACGAGGGCCAGCGCCTCCTGCAGATGCTCACCCCGCGCGAGGTGGAGGTCCTGGTCCGGGTCGCCGACGGCGAGGACACCCGGCTGATCGCGGCCGGCATGGGCATCGCCCCGTCGACGGCCCGGACCCACGTCCAGCGGGTCCTGATGAAGCTGGGCGTCGGCTCCCGCCTGGAGGCGGCGGCGCTGGCCGCGCGGACGGGGTTGCTGGACCGGGTGTCGACCGGTTCGCAGTGAGGACCGGTCCGACGAGCCCGTCCGGCGCTTGAGTGACGAGGCCGGCAGGCCGACAACGGGGGTGCCGACAACGGGGGTCTGGGGGGCGGTAGCCCCCCAGGCGGGGCACGCCGACGCCGGGTGCCTAAGACCCCACCGATGGCGACTGGTCCTCGTCCGCCGCCGACGCCGGAGGCGGCGGCGGGGTCGGCCGAAGCTTCAGCCACGCCAGGAAGAAGAGGCCCAGCAGCAGCATGCCGATCCCGGTCCACAGGTTGATGTTGACGCCCTGGGCCTTGTCGATCGCGGCCTGGGAGTCGGTGATCCCGGTGATCGTGACGATGACGCCGTAGAGGACGAACAGGCCGCCGATGATGCGGCGCAGGTCGAAGATGCGGGCCGCGGTCGCCGACTTGGTCTCCAGGTCGGAGACCTCCTCCGCGACGTCCGCCTCGGTGTAGTGGTGGTGCCGGCCGGGGTGGTCGGGGTTTCCGGGCTGCTCGGTCATGGTTTCCTCGGTCCTTGCGCGTCACAACGAGAACGGGATGTAGCAGGCGGCGGCCAGGACCACCGCGCCCCAGCCCAGCAGGGCGGGCTTGCGGTACCAGGCGTCGTCGCCGGGGGCGGACGGTTCGGCCATGCCGGGGGAGCGGGTGCCGTAGACCAGGCCCCGCAGCTCGTCCGCCGGCTTCGGCCGGGTGAACAGGGACACCGCGACCATCACCACCGCGCCGGCGACGAAGCCGGCGATCGCGGAGACGAAGTTGGCGCCCTGGTCGGAGGGGATGGAGACGATCCCCTTCTTGTAGAGGACGAAGTAGTTGATCATCGCGGCCGTGGTACCGGCGAGCAGGCCCCAGAAGCCGGAGGCGGCGGACGCGCGCCGCCAGAACATGCCGACGATGAAGACGACGAACATCGGCACGTTGAAGAAGGAGAACAGCGTCTGCAGGTAGGCCATGATGTTCGAGAACGAGGACGCCAGGAACGCCGTGCCGATGGAGGCGCAGACACCGATGACGGTGATCAGACGGCCGAAGCGGACGTAGTACGCGTCCTGGCGGCCCGGCACCACGTACTTCTCCCAGATGTCGTTGGTGAACACCGTGTTGAAGGACGACACGTTGGCCGCCATGCCCGCCATGAAGGCCGCCAGCAGACCGGTGACCGCGATGCCGAGCACACCGTTGGGCAGCAGCTCCTGCATCAGGAAGGGGATGGCGTCGTTGTACTGCAGCCCCGAGGCGGAGCCGCCGATCTTCGGGACGAGCGCGGCGGCGACCAGGCCCGGGATCATCACCAGGAACACGATGAAGATCTTCGGGTAGGCCGCGATCAGCGGGGTCCGCTGCCCCGCGGAGAGGTTCTTCGCGGACAGGGCGCGCTGCACCTCGGCGAAGTTGGTGGTCCAGTAGCCGAAGGAGAGCACGAATCCGAGGCCGAGCACGATGGTCAGCCAGTTCGCGCCGAGCGGGTTGACGCTGCCGATGCCGGTGCCGCCCCAGGCGGTGGTGAAGTTGTGGCCGTGGGTGGCGGTGAGCTTGTCGGTCAGGCCGCCCCAGCCGCCGACCTTCTTCAGGCCCAGCACGGTGATCGGGATGAGGGCGGCGAGGATCACGAAGAACTGGAGCACCTCGTTGTAGATCGCCGAGGACAGACCGCCGAGCGTGATGTACGCGAGCACGAAGGCGCCGGCGACCACGATGGCGACCCACTGCGGCCAGCCGAGCAGGGCCTCGACGACGATCGCGAGCGCGTAGAGGTTGACACCGGCGATCAGGACGGCCGCGCAGGCGAACAAGATCGAACTGAGCAGGTGGGCGCCCTTGTCGAAGCGCAGCAGCAGGAACTCGGGCACCGAGCGGACCTTGCTGCCGTAGTAGAAGGGCATCATCACCAGGCCGAGGAAGACCATCGCGGGGATGGCGCCGATCCAGTACCAGTGGACGGTGTAGGCGCCGTACTGGGCGCTGTTCGCCGCCATGCCCAGGATCTCCGTGGCCGCCAGGTTGGCCGAGACGAAGGCGAGGCCGGTGATCCAGGCGGGCAGCGAGCGTCCGGAGAGGAAGAAGTCGAGGCTGGTCCGCACCGACCGGCGGGCGGCGAAGCCGATGCCCAGCACGACGACGAAGTAGATCGCGAGGATCGTGTAGTCGAGCCAGTTGGTGGGGAGCCGGAGCCCGGCGGCCAGGTAAGTGGGGGTACGCATGCGGCGTTCACCTTGCTTGGTGTTCTTTGTTTGATTGTGATGGTGACGTGCGGGGGATTGTGTGGTTCGATGTGTTCGGTTCTGTTTGATGCCTTGCTCGGTGTACGGATGGAGAGTCGCGGTGAAGAAGACCTCGACCCGGTTGGCCGACGGTCGTGAGCTCATCTACTACGACCTGAAGGACGACGCGGTGCGCGACGCGGTGGACCGGCGCCCGCTGGAACGCACGGTCACCACTTCGGAGGTACGCCACGACCCGCTGCTCGGCGACGCGGTGGCGATCGCCTCGCACCGGCAGGGACGCACCTACCACCCGCCGGCCGACGAGTGCCCCCTGTGCCCCTCGCAGGGGGACCGGCTGAGCGAGATCCCGGACTCGTCGTACGACGTCGTCGTCTTCGAGAACCGTTTCCCCTCGCTGGCCGGCGACTCCGGACGCTGCGAGGTGGTCTGCTTCACCTCCGACCACAACGCCTCCTTCGCCGACCTGACCGAGGAGCAGGCGCACCTGGTGCTGGACGCCTGGACCGACCGGACCTCCGAGCTGTCACACCTCCCTTCGGTCGAGCAGGTGTTCTGCTTCGAGAACCGGGGGGCCGAGATCGGAGTGACGCTCGGGCATCCGCACGGACAGATCTACGCGTACCCCTTCACCACCCCCCGCACCGCGCTGATGCTGCGTTCACTGGCGGCGCACAAGGACGCCACCGGCGGAGAGAACCTCTTCGACGCCATCCTGGAGAGGGAACTCGCCGAGGAGCGGGTCGTCCTTGAGAGTGAACACTGGCTGGCCTTCGTGCCGTACGCCGCACACTGGCCGTACGAGATCCACCTGTACCCCAGGCGCCGCGTCCCCGATCTGCTCGCCCTGGACGAGGCGGCACGCTCAGAGTTCCCCAAGGTTTATCTGGAACTCTTGAGGCGCTTCGACCGGATCTTCGGGGACGGTGAGCCTCCTACGCCGTACATCGCCGGCTGGCACCAGGCGCCGTTCGGCCAGCTGGAGGACTTCGAGGGCGTGACGCGGAACGACTTCGCACTCCACCTCGAGCTTTTCACCATCCGCCGCACCTCCGGCAAGCTGAAGTTCCTCGCGGGTTCCGAATCCGGCATGAGCGTGTTCATCAACGACGTGCCGCCGGAGCGCGCGGCCCAGCGACTGCGAGAGGTAGCGAGTTCATGAGCGGGAAGTACCTGGTGACGGGTGGTGCGGGTTACGTCGGCAGCGTGGTCGCCCAGCACCTGCTGGAGGCCGGCCACGAGGTCACCGTGCTGGACAACCTCAGCACCGGTTTCCGCGAGGGCGTGCCCGCCGGCGCCGCGTTCGTCGAGGGCGACATCCGCGACGCCGGCAAGTGGCTCGACCCCTCCTACGACGGCGTCCTGCACTTCGCCGCCTTCTCGCAGGTCGGCGAGTCGGTCGTGAAGCCCGAGAAGTACTGGGACAACAACGTCGGCGGCACCATGGCCCTGCTCGGCGCGATGCGCGAGGCGGACGTGCGCAGGCTCGTCTTCTCCTCCACGGCCGCCACCTACGGCGAGCCGGAGCAGGTCCCCATCGTCGAGACCGCGCCCACCGAGCCCACCAACCCCTATGGCGCCTCCAAGCTCGCCGTCGACCACATGATCACCGGCGAGGCGGCGGCCCACGGGCTCGGTGCCGTGTCGCTGCGCTACTTCAACGTGGCCGGCGCGTACGGCGCGTACGGCGAGCGCCACGACCCCGAGTCCCACCTGATCCCCCTGGTCCTCCAGGTCGCGCAGGGCCGCCGGGAGTCGATCTCGGTCTTCGGCGACGACTACCCGACGCCGGACGGCACCTGCGTCCGCGACTACATCCACGTCGCGGACCTCGCCGAGGCCCACCTGCTGGCCATCGGCGCCGCGACCCCCGGCGAGCACCTGATCTGCAACCTCGGCAACGGCGCGGGCTTCTCGGTCCGCGAGGTCGTCGAGACCGTCCGCAAGGTCACCGGCCACCCGATCCCCGAGGTCGTGGCCCCCCGCCGGGGCGGCGACCCGGCGGTGCTGGTGGCGTCCGCGCAGGCCGCCCGCGAGCGCCTCGGCTGGCAGCCGTCCCGCTCGGACCTCGCCGGTATCGTCGCGGACGCGTGGGAATTCGCCCAGCACATCGCAAGGGAGCAGTAGTGGGGGCACAGCAGGTCCGCGAGGACTTCGTCGCACTGTACGGAGCCGAGCCCGAGGGCGTCTGGTCGGCGCCCGGCCGGGTCAACCTGATAGGCGAGCACACCGACTACAACGACGGCTTCGTCATGCCGTTCGCCCTGCCGCACGTGGCGACGGCGGCCGTCGCCCGCCGTACGGACGGCGTGCTGCGGCTGCACTCGGCGGACGTCGAGGGCGGCGTCGTGGAACTCTCCCTGGACGCGCTCGCCCCGGAGAGCGACCGCGCGTGGACGGCGTACCCCGCGGGCGTGGTCTGGGCGCTGCGGGAGGCCGGGCACCCGGTCACCGGCGCCGACGTCCACCTGTCCTCGACGGTGCCGACCGGCGCGGGCCTGTCCTCCTCGGCGGCCCTGGAGGTCGTCGTCGCGCTCGCCCTGAACGACCTGTACGAGCTCGGCCTGCAGCGCTGGCAGCTGGCCCGCCTGTGCCAGCGCGCCGAGAACGTCTACGTCGGCGCGCCCACCGGCATCATGGACCAGACGGCGTCCGCGTGCTGCGAGGAGGGCCACGCCCTCTTCCTCGACACCCGCGACCTGTCCCAGCGGCAGATCCCCCTGGACCTCGCCGCCGAGGGAATGCGCCTGCTGGTCGTCGACACCCAGGTCAAGCACGCCCACAGTGGCGGCGAGTACGGCAAGCGGCGCGCCGGCTGCGAGAAGGGCGCCGCGCTGCTCGGCGTGGACGCCCTGCGGGACATCCCCTACGACGAGCTGGACCAGGCCCTGGAGCGGCTCGGCGACGAGGAGGAGGTGCGCCGCCTGGTGCGCCACGTGGTCACCGAGGACCAGCGGGTCGAGCGGGTCGTCTCCCTGCTGCGGGCGGGCGAGACCCGGGCGATCGGGCCGGTGCTGACCGAGGGCCACGCCTCCCTGCGGGACGACTTCCGCATCTCCTGCCCCGAGCTGGACCTGGTCGTCGACACCGCTTTGGCCGGCGGCGCCCTGGGCGCCCGGATGACCGGCGGCGGCTTCGGCGGCTCGGCGATCGTGCTCGCGGAGGCCGCCGACGTCGACACCATCGGCAAGGCCGTCGAGGAGGCCTTCGCGGCGGCCGGCTTCACGGCCCCCCGCGTGTTCGAGGCGGTCCCGGCCGCGGGCGCGCGCCGGCTCGGCTGAACCGCCCGGCCGGGCCGGCTCAGCCGAGCCGTTTGGTCAACGTGTACTCCGTGATCCCCGGTGGATAGCCGGGGATCACGGACACCACCTGGTAGCCCTGCTTGCGGTAGAAGTCCGGTGCCTGGAAGTCCCAGGTATCCAGGCGGGCGTGGCGGCAGCCGTGGTCGGCACGGGCGATCCGCTCGGCCTCGGCGAGCAGGCGGGAGCCCAGGCCCGAGCCGCGGTGGCGGCCGTCCACCCACAGGTACGTCACGTGCAGCCAGGTCGCCCAGGTGTGGCCGGCCAGTCCGCCCACGAAGTCCCCCGTCTCCCGGGACGCCCACACGTGCAGCGGACGCTCCCGTCCGCCCGGGGTGCCGCGCAGGGCGGCCAGGACCGGCGAGGCGGCCGTGTCGGTGTCACGCAGGCGGGAGCGAAGCAGATCATGCCGGGCCTTGTCGACTTCCGCCTCAATACGAAACATGCGGCACACCATAAACGCGCTGGACGGCCAGTTCTGCAAATAGTCTTCCCCCGCCCGCCGTGGTCCGTACCCTGATGTGCAGCACCGGTGGGGGCCGGTGCTGATCAGGGGGCGAGACACGCGGGTACGACACCCGCGGTGGGGGTAGCAGTGTCCGCACGGCGGCGGCCGCGCGGTGTGTTTCCGTCAGCCGTGGGGTCGTGCCCGCGAGGTCGTCGTTTCCCGGACCAGTGGGGGTTTCAGTGGTTCGTATCCGAGTCCTGGTCGTCGACGACCACCGCATCTTCGCCGAGTCGCTCGCCGCCGCCCTGGCCGCCGAGCCGGACGTCGAGGTCTCCGCCGCCGGCAGCGGCCCGGCCGCGCTGCGCTGCCTGGAGCGGGCGGCCGCCGACGGCCGCCGTTACGACGTACTGCTCGTCGACGCCGACCTGGGCGGCCACGTGCCCGGCATACGCCCGGCCGCACCGGTGCAGGACGGCGACGAGGAGGGCCTCGTCGACGGGCTCTCGCTGGTCGCGGGGGTGCGGACGGCACAGCCGGGGGTGCGCACCGTGGTCCTCGCCGAGAAGGACGACCCGCGCCGGGCCGCCCTCGCGCTGCAGGCCGGCGCCTCGGGCTGGGTCGCCAAGGACTGCTCGCTGTCCCGGCTGCTGAACGTCATCCGCGGTGTCCTGCGCGACGAGACGCATCTGCCGCCCGCCCTGCTCACCGGGGTGCTGCGAGAGCTGACCGCCGCGCGCAAGCACCGCACGGAGAGCGAGCGGCTGGTGGAGTCCCTCACCCCGCGCGAGCGGGAGGTGCTGCGCTGCATGGTCGCGGGCCTCGGCCGCAAGGCGGTCGCCGAACGGCTGTTCCTCTCCCCGCACACCGTCCGCACCCACATGCAGAACGTCCTCGGCAAACTGGGCGTCCACTCCACCCTCGCCGCGGTCGCCCTGGCCCGCCGGGCAGGCGTCGGCCCGGCCGACCTGGAGCCCGCCGGCCGGATCAGGCCGGAGGAGACCAACAGCGCCTGATCGACGCGGTGCGCGTGCCGGACCCGCGTCCTCGGTGTGGCCCGCCCGGCACACTCTCAGTCGGGGATGTTGTCGAACGGAGCGGTCAGCCGGCGCAGCAGTCCGGCCAGCTCCCCCCGCTGGGCGCTGGTCAGTTCCGCGAGGATCGCCCGTTCCTGCTCCAGCAGGCCCGCCAGCGCCTGGTCCGCGCGGTCCCGCCCCTCACCGGTCAGCCGGACCAGCACGCCCCGCCGGTCGCTCGGGTCGGGCAGCCGCTCCACCAGGCCCTTCTTGGCCAGCCGGTCGATGCGGTTGGTCATCGTGCCCGAGGTGACCAGGGTCTGGGTCAGCAACTGCCCCGGCGAGAGCTGGTACGGCGACCCCGCGCGCCTGAGCGCGGTCAGCACGTCGAACTCCCAGGGCTCCAGCTGATGCTCGGCGAAGGCCAGCCGGCGCGCCCGGTCCAGGTGCCGGGCCAGTCTGCTGACCCGGCTGAGCACCTCGAGTGGTTCCACGTCGAGGTCCGGGCGCTCCCGGCGCCACGCAGCGACCAGCCGATCGACCTCGTCCTCCATGACGATCAGTGTAGTGGTTGTGTCGACATGAAGTCTCTTGATGTGAAGTATCTTGACGTCGAGATGGTTGGGTTGGGAAGGTGGCACACATGACCACTCCCGCCTGGGACCCGGCCCAGTACCTCCGGCACGCCGGCCACCGCGCCCGCCCCTTCACCGACCTCCTCGCCCGCGTCCCCGACCCGCCCGGCACCCCGCCCCGCATCGCCGACCTCGGCTGCGGCCCCGGCAACGTCACCGCACTGCTCGCCGCGCGCTGGCCCACCGCCCGCATCACCGGGTACGACAACTCGCCCGAGATGCTCGACCGGGCCCACGTCGACCACGCCGGCCCCACGGCGGGCGGCGGCCACCTCGGCTTCGCCCCCGCCGACGCCCGTACCTGGACACCCGCCGAACCGCACGACCTGATCCTCGGCAACGCCACCCTCCAGTGGGTGCCCGGCCACGCCGACCGCTTCGCCGACTGGATCGCGGCCCTCACCCCCGGCGGCACCTTCGCCTTCCAGGTGCCCGGCAACTTCTCCGCCCCCAGCCACCTGCTGATGCGCTCCCTGGCCCACTCCGCCCGCTGGAAGGCCCGCCTCGCCGACGTCCTGCGCCACGAGGACGCGGTGCTCGCGCCCGAGGCGTACCTGGAACGGCTGACCGGGCTCGGCTGCGCGGCGGACGTGTGGGAGACGACGTACATCCACCTGCTCCAGGGTGAGGACCCGGTCCTCGACTGGGTGAAGGGCACGGGGCTCCGGCCGGTCCTCACCGCGCTGGCCGACGACCCGGAGGCGCGAAACGACTTCCTGGCCGAGTACCGGACGGCCCTGCGCGAGGCCTATCCGGCGGGCCCGCACGGCACACCGTTCCCGTTCCGGCGGATCTTCGCCGTGGCGACGAGGCGGGCGTGATGCTCGTAGCCGTGGACCATGTGCAGCTGGCCGCCCCGCCCGGGAGCGAGGACCAGTTGCGGGCGTACTACGTGGACGTCCTCGGCATGACCGAGATCCCCAAGCCGCCGGTACTCGCGGCGCGCGGGGGCTGCTGGTTCCAGGCGGGGGCCGTGCGGCTGCACCTGGGGATCGCGCAGGACTTCAGACCCGGGAGGAAGGCGCATCCGGGGCTGCGGGTGCGGGACATCGGGGCGTACGCGGCGCGGCTGGCTGGGCGTGGGGCGCCGGTCACCTGGGACGAGAACCTCCCTGGCCACCGGCGCTTCTACGCCGAGGATCCGGTGGGGAACCGGCTGGAGTTCCTGGAGGCGGTGGCTACGGCTTCCTCAGGGCGTTCAGGCTGATGTCCATGTCGATGTCGAAGGGAACAGTGACCTTGAGGCGTTCGTGGTACGTGCCCGTGGGCCCGTACGCCTTGGTCACCGGGTCGAGTTCGTACGTCCGGATCACAGGCTGCTGATTCCCCTCGGCCATCTCGACCAGCCAGAAATAGGGAATTCCGGCGGCTGCGTACTTGAGGGGCTTGGTGTCGTGGTCGCGGGCCTCGGAGTCCGGGGAGACGACCTCGACCGCGAGTACCAGGTCCTCCGCCTCGAACCGGGTCTGCTCGAGTCCGGTCACCGCTGCCGCACGGACGACGCTGACGTCAGGTTCAGGACCGTTGCGACGATTCAGGACCACGGTCATCTCCCGCTCGACGCTCAGGTGGTCCGGCAGTGTCGAGCGCAGCCCGCGCACCAGCAAGTCGATCATCAGCATGTGGAAACGTCGCTGCGGACTCACGAAGACCAAGCTCCCGTCGATCAACTCGGTGTGCGGCGGGAGGTCCGGCAGGGTGAACAGGTCGTCGACCGTGAAGCCCTCGGGGGGCGGCACAGGCAGGTGGATGCCGGGCTCGGTCATGGTGATTCCTCCCATGAGCGGGATTCTCGGCCTGGATGCCCACCGTAGCCGCCAGAACCGACAAAGGTCACCACAACGGGTGATCAAGCCCGCCCGGCGTCAGCTCTTCCCGCGTCAGCTCTTGCGGTGCCCGATCAGCCGGGGCTTCTGCTCCAGCCCGTCCAGCCCGTGCCAGGCCAGATTCACCAGATGCGCGGCCACCTCGGCCTTCTTCGGCCGGCGCACGTCCAGCCACCACTGCCCGGTCAGCGCCACCATGCCGACCAGCGCCTGCGCGTACAGCGGGGCCAGCTTCGGGTCGAAGCCGCGGGACTTGAACTCGCGGCCCAGAATGTCCTCCACCTGGGTGGCGATGTCCGAGATCAGCGACGCGAAGGACCCGGTCGACTGGGGGATGGGGGAGTCACGGACCAGGATGCGGAAACCGTCCGTGTACTCCTCGATGTAGTCCAGCAGCGCGAAAGCGGCCTGCTCGCACAGCTCACGGGGGTGCCCGGCCGTCAGCGAGCTGGTCACCATGTCCAGCAGGCGCCGCATCTCGCGGTCCACCACCACCGCGTACAGCCCCTCCTTGCCGCCGAAGTGCTCGTACACCACCGGCTTGGACACCCCGGCCTTCGCCGCGATCTCCTCCACCGACGTGCCCTCGAAACCCTTCGTCGCGAAGAGGGTGCGACCGATCTCCAGCAGCTGCTGGCGGCGCTCTGCACCGGTCATCCGGGTGCGACGCGCACGCCGCGGCTTGTCATTGCTCGGAGTGCTGCTGGAGTCGGTCGCCACGGCGTCCATCATGCCGCCTCGGCCGTCTCCCCCCGGTGCCGGGAACCGCCTTCCCCGGTGTTACGGCGCGAATCGATACGCGAGCGTGACGGCCAGCGCACGTCGTACGCCCACCCGAGCTTCTCGAACCAGCGGATGAACCGCGCCGAGGAGTCCACCTGGCCGCGCATCACCCCGTGCCGCGCCGAGGTCGGGTCGGCATGGTGCAGGTTGTGCCAGGACTCGCCGCAGGACAGGACCGCCAGCCACCACACGTTCCCCGAACGGTCCCGGGACTTGAAGGGCCGCTTGCCGACCGCGTGACAGATCGAGTTGATCGACCACGTCACATGGTGCAGCAGGGCCACCCGAACGAGTGAGCCCCAGAAGAACGCGGTGAACGCGCCCCACCAGGACAGCGTGACCAGCCCGCCGACCAGCGGCGGCAACGCCAGCGACAGCGCCGTCCACAGCACGAACTGCCGGGAGATCGCACGGATCGCCGGGTCCTTGATCAGATCCGGCGCGTACTTCTCCTGCGGCGTCTGCTCCTCGTCGAACATCCAGCCGATGTGCGCCCACCACAGGCCCTTCATCAGCGCCGGAACCGTCTCCCCGAACCGCCACGGCGAATGCGGATCGCCCTCGGCGTCGGAGAACCTGTGGTGCTTGCGGTGGTCGGCCACCCAGCGCACCAGGGGACCCTCGACCGCCAGCGAACCCATGATCGCCAAAGCGATCCTCAACGGCCGCCTGGCCTTGAACGAACCATGCGTGAAGTACCGGTGGAAACCGATCGTGATGCCGTGGCAGCCCAGGAAGTAGAAGAACACCAGCAGACCGAGGTCCAGCCAGCTCACCCCCCACCCCCACGCCAGGGGCACCGCCGCCAGCAGTGCCACGAACGGAACGGTGATGAACAGCAGCAGCGTGATCTGCTCGATCGAACGCTTCTGCTCGCCGCCCAGCGTGGCGGAGGGAGTGGGAGTGCCGGACGGCTGTGAGGCGTCTTCCATCACATCGGAACTTGAGGTCATGCGCGTCCCCTGGGGGGTCGAGGGTCGAGACAGATGCCGGATGGGGGAACCGGGCGGGACCCGAGCGGTACTTCCCTACGGTTCCGTAACCTACGGCGTCGTAAGTATGTCAGCGTGCCGTCCGGCGGCAAGGGCCCGACGGCCTGCGCGTCCGTGTGGACACCTATCCTTGATGTCGGTCGGACAGCGCGGTCCGCTCTGTTTTCTTCCCGGATGTCCGGCCCGAATGCGGCGCCCGCCGCGCGGCAGACGGCCCAGGCCTACGGGTCCCCTCCCAGACGAGCTTCAACACTGCAAGGAGCCGCACCTGTGAGCAGTGCCGACGACCAGACCACCACGACCAGCAGCGAGCTGCGCGCCGACATCAGGCGACTGGGTGACCTCCTCGGTGAGACCCTCGTCCGCCAAGAGGGCCCCGAACTGCTCGAACTCGTCGAAAGGGTCCGCCACCTCACCCGAGAGGACGGCGAGGCCGCCGCCGAGCTGCTGCGCGGAACCGAACTGGAGACCGCGGCCAAGCTGGTCCGCGCCTTCTCCACCTACTTCCACCTCGCCAACGTCACCGAGCAGGTCCACCGCGGCCGCGAACTGCGCGCCCGGCGCGCCGCCGAAGGCGGCCTCCTCGCCCGCACCGCCGACCGCCTCAAGGACGCCGACCCCGAACACGTCCGCGAATCGGTCGCCCACCTGAACGTCCGCCCGGTGTTCACCGCACACCCCACCGAAGCCGCGCGCCGGTCGGTCCTCAACAAGCTCCGGCGCATCGCCGCGCTCCTGGAAACCCCCGTCATCGACTCCGACCGCCGCCGCCACGACACCCGGCTGGCCGAGAACATCGACCTCGTCTGGCAGACCGACGAACTCCGCGTCGTCCGCCCCGAACCCGCCGACGAGGCCCGCAACGCCATCTACTACCTCGACGAACTGCACGCCGGCGCCGTCGGCGACGTCCTCGAGGACCTCACCGCCGAACTCGAACGCGTCGGCGTCAAGCTGCCCGACGACACCCGGCCCCTCACCTTCGGCACCTGGATCGGCGGCGACCGCGACGGCAACCCCAACGTCACCCCCCAGGTGACCTGGGACGTCCTCATCCTCCAGCACGAACACGGCATCAACGACGCGCTGGACACCATCGACGAACTGCGCGGCCTGCTCTCCAACTCCATCCGCTACACCGGCGCCACCGAGGAACTCCTCGAATCCCTCCGCACCGACCTCGAACGCCTGCCGGAGATCAGCCCCCGCTACAAGCGCCTCAACGCCGAAGAGCCCTACCGCCTCAAGGCCACCTGCATCCGGCAGAAGCTCGAGAACACCAAGCAGCGCCTCGCCAAGGGCACCCCCCACGAAGAGGGCCGCGACTACCTCGGCACCACCGAACTCCTCGACGACCTGCGGACCATCCAGACCTCACTGCGCGCACACCGCGGCGGCCTCTTCGCCGACGGCCGCCTCGCCCGCACCATCCGCACCCTCGCCGCCTTCGGCCTCCAGCTCGCCACCATGGACGTCCGCGAACACGCCGACGCCCACCACCACGCCCTCGGCCAGCTCTTCGACCGCCTCGGCGAGGAATCCTGGCGCTACGCCGACATGCCGCGCGACTACCGCGCCAGGCTCCTCGCCAAGGAACTCCGCTCCAGAAGGCCCCTCGCCCCCACCCCGGCCCCCGTCGACGCGGCCGGCCAGAAGACCCTCGGCGTCTTCCAGACCGTCAAGAAGGCCCTCGAAGTCTTCGGCCCCGAAGTCATCGAGTCCTACATCATCTCCATGTGCCAGGGCGCCGACGACGTCTTCGCGGCCACCGTCCTCGCCCGCGAGGCCGGCCTCCTCGACCTCCACGCCGGCTGGGCCAGGATCGGCATCGTCCCCCTCCTGGAGACCACCGACGAGCTCAAGGCCGCCGACACCATCCTCGAGGACATGCTCTCCGACCCCTCCTACCGACGCCTCGTCGCCCTGCGCGGCGACGTCCAGGAGGTCATGCTCGGCTACAGCGACTCCTCCAAGTTCGGCGGCATCACCACCAGCCAGTGGGAGATCCACCGCGCCCAGCGCCGCCTGCGCGACGTCGCCCACCGCTACGGCGTACGCCTGCGCCTCTTCCACGGCCGCGGCGGCACCGTCGGCCGCGGCGGCGGCCCCTCGCACGACGCCATCCTCGCCCAGCCCTGGGGCACCCTCGAAGGCGAGATCAAGGTCACCGAACAGGGCGAGGTCATCTCCGACAAGTACCTCATCCCCTCCCTGGCCCGGGAAAACCTGGAACTGACCGTCGCCGCCACCCTCCAGGCCTCCGCCCTGCACACCGCACCCCGCCAGTCCGACGAGGCCCTCGCCCGCTGGGACGCCGCCATGGACGTCGTCTCCGACGCCGCCCACGCCGCCTACCGCCGCTTCGTCGAAGACCCCGACCTGCCGACGTACTTCCTCGCGTCGACGCCGGTGGACCAGCTCGCCGACCTGCACCTCGGCTCCCGGCCCTCCCGCCGCCCCGGCTCCGGCGTCTCGCTCGACGGCCTGCGCGCCATCCCCTGGGTCTTCGGCTGGACCCAGTCCCGGCAGATCGTCCCCGGCTGGTTCGGCGTCGGCTCCGGCCTCAAGGCCCTGCGCGAAGCCGGCCTCGACACCGTGCTCGACGAGATGCACGGACAATGGCACTTCTTCCGCAACTTCATCTCCAACGTCGAGATGACCCTCGCCAAGACCGACCTGCGCATCGCCCAGCACTACGTCGACACCCTCGTCCCCGACGAACTCAAGCACGTCTTCGACACCATCAAGGCCGAACACGAGCTCACCGTCACCGAAGTCCTCAAGATCACCGGCGAGAAGGAACTGCTCGACGCCACCCCCGTCCTCAAGCAGACCTTCGCCATCCGCGACGCCTACCTGGATCCCATCTCCTACCTCCAGGTCACCCTCCTCAAGCGCCAGCGCGACGCCGCAGCCGCCGGCGAACAGCCCGACCCGCTGCTCTCCCGCGCCCTGCTGCTGACCGTCAACGGCGTGGCCGCCGGCCTGCGCAACACCGGCTGACCCGCACCGACAACAGTGCCCCCGGGTTCACCCGAACCCGGGGGCACTCCCACGCCCGCCCTCACACCGTCACACCGTCACGAACGCCGCCGTCAGCAGCGCGACCCCCGACCCCGCCAGCACCCAGGCCGCCCGCGTCCGCCGCAGACCACCCGCCACCACCACCGACGCCAGCAACAGCGCACCGCCGAGCGGCACCCACGCGTACAGAACCCCCGCCGGACCCGAACGCACCACCTCGTCCGTCCCCGGCTTCACCACCACGCTGTACGTCCCACCCCGGTGCACCGCCACCGTCTGGGCGATCACCACCCGGTCCCGCGCCCTCGACCCCGCCGAAACCGGCCGGTACGACCCGGTACAGGTGTCCTCACCGCACGAGCGGATCGTGACCGTGCCGCTCTCCCGCCCCTTCGTCAGCATCACGTGCTGCGCCGTGCCCCACGACGCCCACACCCCGGCGATCAGGATCAGCACCGCGACCGTCCCCATCGCAGCGACCCGGCCGAACCGGAGCGCGGCGTTCGAGGCCTGACGGGAACGGGGGGCGGCGACAGCGGGCATGGCCGGGATCATTGGCCATCCCCCTCCACCCGGTCAACCTCGGTGGGTGACAAGTCAGGAGTTGTAGGTACTCTGCGCCCGCTCCAGCCCCTCGATCACCAGAGCCTCCACCGCGTCCGCCGCCCGGTCCACGAAGTAGTCCAGCTCCTTGCGCTCCGCGGAGGAGAAGTCCTTCAGCACGAAATCGGCCACCTGCATCCGCCCCGGCGGCCGCCCGATCCCGAACCGCACCCGGTGGTAGTCCGGCCCCATCGCCTTCGTCATCGACTTCAGACCGTTGTGCCCGTTGTCCCCGCCACCCAGCTTCAGGCGCAACGTCCCGTAATCGATGTCCAGCTCGTCATGCACGGCCACGATGTTCGCCACCGGCACCTTGTAGAAGTCCCGCAACGCGTTCACCGGACCACCCGAAAGGTTCATGTACGACATCGGCTTGGCCAGGATCACCCGACGGCTCCCCGGCCCCGGAGGACCGATCCGCCCCTCCACCACCTGCGCCTGCGCCTTCCCCGCACGCTTGAACTTCCCCCCGATCCGCCCGGCCAGCAGATCGGCCACCATGAAACCCACGTTGTGCCGGTTCATCGCGTACTCGGGCCCGGGATTGCCGAGCCCCACCACGAGCCAGGGCGCATTGACGGCAGTGGTCACGTCCACGTCTCCTTGATACGCGCCAGCCGCTGCCCCCCACGGGAACAGCGGCTGACGAAACGATGATGAACGAGGCGACGATCAGGCCTCGGCGGCCTCTTCGCCCTCACCCTCGGCGGCCTCCTCGGCCTGCGCGGACAGCACCTGCAGGACGACCGTGTCCTCCTCGACGGCCAGCGTCGTGCCGGACGGGAGCGGGATGTCCTTCGCGAGGACGGAAGCGCCGGCCTCCAGGCCCTCGATGGAGACCGTGACCGACTCGGGGATGTGCGTGGCCTCGGTCTCGACGGGCAGCGCGTTCAGCACGTGCTCCAGCAGGTTGCCGCCCGGCGCCAGCTCGCCCTCGGTGTGGACGAAGATCTCGACGGTGACCTTCTCGCCCCGCTTGACCAGCTGAAGGTCCACGTGCTCCAGGAAGCCCTTGATCGGGTCGCGCTGCACCGACTTCGGAATCGCCAGCTCATTGGTCTTGCCGTCGATGTCCAGGGAGATCAGGACGTTCGGCGTACGCAGCGCCAGCAGCAGGTCGTGGCCCGGCAGCGACAGGTGGACCGGGTCCGAGCCGTGCCCGTACAGGACACCCGGGACCTTGTTGTCACGGCGGATACGACGGGCCGCACCCTTGCCGAACTCGGTACGCGTCTCGGCGGCGAGCTTCACCTCGGACATGTTCACTCCTCGTAGATACATGGGAAACGGACGTGGTCACCCGGCCACGAACGGCCTGCTACGAAGAGCGCGTCGATAACGGACCGCCGTACAGCCCCGAGAACGGGGTACGGCCTCCCTCGCCGAGCAACTCGAGAAGTCTACTCGGAAAGGGAGGCCGCACCCAAAAGGATCTTCGGTTAGCCGCTGTGCGAGCGGTGAGAGCCGTAAGAGCCGTAAGAGCCCTGCAGAAACCTCACTGCTCGTCGAAGAGGCTCGTCACCGAACCGTCCTCGAACACCTCGCGCACCGCACTCGCGATCGTCGGAGCGATCGACAACACCGTGATCTTGTCCAGCTCCCGGCTCAGCTCGCCCGGCGTCGGCAGCGTGTTCGTGAACACGCACTCACTCACCCGCGAGTTCTTCAGCCGGTCCGCCGCCGGCCCCGACAGCACACCGTGCGTCGCCGTCACGATCACGTCCTCCGCACCGTGCGCGAACAACGCGTCGGCCGCGGCACAGATCGTGCCACCCGTGTCGATCATGTCGTCGACGAGGACGCACACCCGCCCCTCGACCTCGCCCACGACCTCGTGGACCGTCACCTGGTTCGCCACGTCCTTGTCACGCCGCTTGTGCACGATCGCCAGCGGCGCGCCGAGCCGGTCGCACCAGCGGTCCGCCACCCGCACCCGCCCCGCGTCCGGAGACACCACGGTCAGCTTGGCCCGGTCGACCTTCCTGCCCACGTAGTCCGCCAGGAGCGGCAGCGCGAACAGGTGGTCCACCGGCCCGTCGAAGAAGCCCTGGATCTGGTCCGTGTGCAGATCCACCGTCAGGATCCGGTCCGCACCCGCCGTCTTCATCATGTCCGCGATCAGCCGCGCCGAGATCGGCTCACGGCCACGGTGCTTCTTGTCCTGCCGCGCGTACCCGTAGAACGGCACGATCACGGTGATCGAACGGGCCGACGCACGTTTCAACGCGTCGATCATGATCAACTGCTCCATGATCCACTTGTTGATCGGAGCCGTGTGGCTCTGAATCAGGAAACAGTCCGCACCACGTGCCGACTCCTGATACCGCACATAGATCTCGCCGTTCGCGAAATCGAAGGCCTTCGTCGGGACGACCCCGACACCCAGCTGCTGGGCGACCTCCTCGGCAAGCTCGGGGTGGGCGCGGCCGGAGAAGAACATCAACTTCTTCTCGCCGGTCGTCTTGATCCCGGTCACAGCACTGTCTCCTCAGAGGTCTCTCAGCAGGTGGGGTGCAGGATCTGCACTTATCACGGTACGCCGTGTCCGACGCGCCCGTTTCCGGTCAATCTTCGCGCGGCCCCTGGCCAGAGGCCGCCTCGGCCGCCTTCGCGGCCGCACTCCCCGGACGCTTACGAGCCACCCAACCCTCGATATTCCGCTGCTGACCACGGGCCACGGCCAGCGAACCGGGCGGTACGTCCTTCGTGATCACGGACCCCGCGGCGGTGTAAGCACCGTCCCCGACCGTGACAGGCGCCACAAACATGTTGTCCGAACCGGTACGGCAGTGCGAACCGATCGTGGAGTGGTGCTTCTCCTGACCGTCGTAGTTCACGAACACACTCGCCGCACCGATGTTCGTGTGATCACCGATCGTCGCGTCCCCCACATACGACAGGTGCGGCACCTTGGTGCCCTCCCCGATGGCGGCGTTCTTCGTCTCCACATACGTCCCGATCTTGCCCTTGACGCCGAGCCGGGTCCCCGGACGCAGATACGCGTACGGCCCCACACTCGCCTGCGCACCGATCCGGGCCCCCTCGGACACCGTGTTGTCCACCCGGGCCCCCGCACCCACGTGCGTGTCCCGCAGCCGGCAGTGGGGACCGACCTCCGAACCCTCGCCGAGATGGGTCGAACCGTGCAACTGCGTGCCGGGGTGGACCACGGCGTCCTGCTCGAAGGTGACCGTGACATCCACCCAGGTGGTCGCCGGATCGACGACCGTCACGCCGGCGAGCATCGCCCGCTCCAGCAACCGGTCGTTGAGAATCCGGCGGGCCTCGGAAAGCTGCACGCGGTTGTTGATCCCGGCGATCTCACGGTGATCACCCGCGACACAAGCCCCGACCCGGTGCCCCGCCTCACGCAGGATCCCGAGCACGTCCGTCAGATACTCCTCGCCCTGACTGTTGTTCGTCCGCACCTTCTTCAGCGCGTCGGCCAGCAACTGCCCGTCGAAGGCGAACACCCCGGAGTTGATCTCCCGGATCTCCCGCTGCGCGGCGGTGGCGTCCTTGTGCTCGACGATCGCGGTGACGGCACCCGTGTCGTCACGGACGATCCGCCCGTACCCGGTCGCGTCCGGCACCTCCGCCGTCAGCACGGTCACCGCGTTGCCGTCACCGTGGTGCGTCTCGGCGAGCCGCCGAAGCGTCCCGCCGGTGAGGAGGGGCGTGTCCCCGCAGACGACGACAACGGTGCCGTCCACCCCGCTGGCCAGCTCATCCAGGCCCATCCGCACGGCGTGACCGGTCCCCTTCTGCTGCTCCTGCACCGCCGTGCGCGCGTTCGGGTCGACCTCGCCCAGGTGGGCGGCCACCTGCTCACGGGCGTGGCCCACGACCACGACCAGGTTCTCGGGCTTCAACTCACGGGCGGCGGCCAGCACATGGCCCACCAGGGAACGGCCGCAGATCTCGTGCAGGACCTTGGGTGTGGCCGACTTCATACGGGTGCCCTCACCCGCTGCGAGAACGACGACGGCTGCCGGGCGAATGGCGCTCACGGGGTTGCCCTTCGGCTTTGGACGGGTGGGGACATCCGCAGGATACCGGGGCGTTTCTCAGGGGACATGAGAGCGGGTCCCGACAGTGCTGTCAGGACCCGAACCTTGCAGCTCCGCCAGCTGGATTCGAACCAGCACTACAGGGCTTCAAAGGCCCGCGGGCTACCAGTTACCCCATGGCGGATGGCTGCGTCAGACCTTACCTGAGTCGTGCCGGCGCCTGAGACACCATTCCCTTCCCCCATCCTTCGATCTGACGGGAGAGGCCGGCTCCCTGCGACACTCGGATCACGAGGCAGCCTCGGCAGGTGTCACCACCTCTTTCGAGCTGTCGGCTTCGCCTGCTCCCTCGGGTCGCGACGCACCGGCCTCGGCAGATCCCGCACCCGCAGCGACACCGAGCTCCTCGAGCACCCCGGCTCCACCTGGATCTGGTCATACGTCCACCCCTGCGGCCGCGGCTCCCGCGCCCTGTCCCGCAGGTCGTCCTCCGCGTTCGGTCGCTCGGTCCACTCCGGGGCGGCTCGCCCTCCGGCAGGCGGTTGAGGATGTCGTTGTCGTCCACGTGCAGCCGGTCGCGGATCTGCCGTCGGCTGAGCCCCGCCCGCCGCAGGGCGACCGCTCGTTCCCGCAGGCCCTCGAAGTGCTTGTACTTGCTTGCCGAATGTGCCATGGGCATACCGTCCGGCCGGAATGACCGCTTCCGGGGTCGAACGGGTGTGGTTCAACAGTTCGAGGGATACCGGCCGGTTTCGCTGTTATTCGATTACGGAGTGTGGTGTAGGCCGGTCCGCGAAACTCACCGGAAAAGCCGCGCCCGCCGACCGTAGGCTGGACGCATGACCACGACGGGGGAAGAGCACGCCACGGGCCCGGCCGGCCCGTGGTGGTGGGCGAGGTGGCGCAGTGCGGTGCTCGACGGGAGTCTCGCGCTGGTGTCGGCTCTGGAGTGCGGCGCGGAGGGGATCCCGTTCGCGCGTGACGCCGGGATCCCGGCGGCCGTCGGGATCGTGTTCGGGCTGCTCGCGGGTTCGGTGCTGCTGATCCGCCGCAGGTGGCCGGTGGCGGTGGTGCTGGTGGCGATCGCGATCACGCCGGCCCAGATGGGTTTCCTGATGGGCATCGTGGGTCTGTACACGCTGGCCGCGTGTGAGCTGCCGCGTCGGATCATCGCGGCGCTGGCGGGGATGTCCCTGGTGGGGACGATGATCGTGACGTTCGTGCGGGTGCGGCAGGACATGGCGCGGGGGGATCTGACGCTGGGGGACTGGTTCGTCCCGTTCGCCGCGATCACGACGTCGCTCGGGCTGACGGCGCCCCCGGTTCTCCTCGGTATGTACGTGGGTGCCCGGCGCCGGCTCATGGAGAGTCTGCGGGAGCGTGCGGACAGTCTGGAGCGGGAGCTTCAGTTGCTGGCCGAGCGGGCGGAGGAGCGGGCCGAGTGGGCGCGTGGTGAGGAGCGGACGCGGATCGCGCGGGAGATGCACGACGTGGTCGCGCACCGGGTGAGCCTGATGGTGGTGCACGCGGCCGCGTTGCAGGCGGTGGCGCGGAAGGATCCGGAGAAGGCGGTGCGGAACGCGGCGCTCGTGGGGGACATGGGGCGGCAGGCGTTGACCGAGTTGCGGGAGATGCTGGGGGTGCTGCGGTCGGGGGACGGGGTGCGGCGGCGGGCCGCGCAGGCGCAGTTGGCGGCGGTGGACGTGGCTGTCGCGAGGGAGGCTTCCCGGGCCGCGGAGGAGGACGGGCCGTTCCTGTCGGAGCTGGACGAGCTCGTGGGGCAGTCGGCTGCCGCGGGGATGGTGGTGGACCTGTCGGTCGAGGGGGATGTGCGGTCGTATGCGCGGGAGGTGGAGCAGACGGCGTACCGGGTGGTGCAGGAGGCGTTGACGAACGTCCACAAGCATGCGGCGGGCGCGAAGACGTATGTGCGGCTCGCGCACCGGGTGTCGGAGATCGCGATGCAGGTGGAGAACGAGCCGCCGCCTGAGGTGGGGTCGGCGTCGGCGGTGGGGTTGCCGTCGGGTGGTAACGGCCTGGTGGGGATGCGGGAGCGGGTCGCCGCGCTGGGTGGGGTGTTCGTGTCGGGGCCGACGGATGCGGGGGGTTTCCGGGTGTCGGCGGTGATTCCGGCGGCGTGAGCCGTGGGGCCGGTGGGGTCAGCCGGCGGTGAGGCGTACCGGTGCGATGCCGGAGATGAGGGCGATGAGGGCGCGGTCGATGTCGGGGCCGAGGTACCAGTCGCCGGTGTGGTCGAGGGAGTAGACGCGGCCCGCGGTGTCGACGGCGAGGAGGGAGTGGGTGTCGGTTTCCTCGCCGAGGGGGCAGACGTCGGTGTCCAGGGCGCGGCCGAGGTCGCCGAGGGTGCGGGCGTGGTGGACGCCGTGCAGGGGGTCGAGGCGCAGGGTGGCGGGGGCGATCTGGCGGCCGGCGCCGGTGGGGGTGACGTGGAGGCCGCCGAACTCGGCCCAGGCTTCGACGGCCGCGGGGAAGACGGCGTGGCGGTGGCCGGCGGGTGAAGTGTGGTCGCGGAGGGTGTCGGCCCAGTATTCGGCCTGCTTTATGTCCCAGCGTCCGGGTTGCCAGCCGGCGGCACGCAGGGCGGCGTCGACGGAGACGGGGAAGCGGGTGCTGGAGGTGCGGTCGGTGTGCATCTGCCCTTCGTTCGTCGTGCCGGTGCCGGTGCCGGTGCCGGTGCCGGTGCCGGTGCGGGTGCCGGTGCGGGGGTGCGGGTGACGGGTTTCAGCCGTCGTTGGTGGTCGGGTCGACGATGCGGACGCCGAAGTGGGCGCTGAGGGCGGTGCAGGCGCGGCAGGGGGTGGCGAAGCTGCCGTGGAGGGGGTCGCCGTCCTCGCGTATGCGGCGGGCGGTGAGTTTTGCTTGTTTGAGGGCTTTGCGTGCTTCGCCGTTGGTCATGGGTTTGCGGGCGGCGCGTTTGCTGCGGGCGGTGTCGGCGGCGGTGATGTGGCGTGAGATGAGGATGGTTTCGGCGCAGCGGCCGGTGAAGCGGTCGCGTTGGGCGCTGGGGAGGGTGTCGAGGAAGTCCTGGACGAGGGGGTGGAGGGGTGGGGTGTGGTCGCCGCGGGCGGCGGTGCCGGTGAGGGTGGTGCCGCGGACGGAGAGGGCGGCGGCGACGGTGGGCAGGATGCCGTCGCGGCGGTGCAGGAGGATGGGGGTGGGGGGTGTCTCGGTGTTGCTCCAGCCGATGCGGGGGTCCCCCGCGTGTACGTCTCCACCGCCTCCGGCCTGCATGGTGTTCATGGTCCTCTTTTCCCTTCCGGGCTTCCCCCGAAGGACACAGAGTGCCAAATCGCGTGGCGGGTGGGGAAGCTGGGGCGGTGCGACACGCCCATGTTCGGTCGGGCTGTCACGGCGGGGTGACGGCTGGTCACGGAAGTGGAGGGCCGGTGACCGGGGTCGGTGTACGGCATAGGCTGTCGGCATTCACGATCGATTCCGCCGTAGAGGCCTGAGAGAACGCCGCAGGGGGCTACCGCCATGACGACAGGTCGGCTCGGGCTGGGGGCACCGCCCAGCCGCCAGGCTGGAGGACAGGGCGCGCCGCCGAACGCGGCCTATGCCGGGCAGGTCGTGCATTTCCCGGATCCGGTCCGGGCGGCACGTCACCCGAGGGGGGTGCGTGTCGACGAGCGCGGGTACCCGGATTTCTCGCCGTACGCGCGTGCGGCGGCGGAGATCGCGGAGCCGCCGGAGGGTTTCGGTGTCGATGAGCTGCGGCTGACGGACTATGTGTCGGCGAACGCGGCGTTGGCGGCGACGGGGCACGAGTTGTGGGACACGGTGCCGGATGTGGCGACGCCGCATGGCTGGACGTGGCATCACGTGGTGGGTTCGCGGCGGCTGGAGTTGGTTCCGGTCGAGGTGAAGGCGTTGCTGCGGCATCACGGTGGGGTGGCGACGGCCGGGGTGGACCAGGGGAAGCGGGGGACGCGGCCGTTGCAGGAGACGCGTCCGGCGCATTTCGGTCTGCCGAAGTCGGGTGTGGCGGTGTCGGAGTCGCAGGTGCAGGGGGTCGAGGAGGACCTGGGGTATCGGTTGCCGGGTGCTTATCGGTCGTTTCTGAAGGCGGCGGGCGGGTGTGCGCCGGTGGGGACGGCGTTGGTCGCCGAGCTGGGGTTGTTGGTGGATCAGCCGTTCTTCACGGTGCGGGACGAGGCGGCGGTCAACGACCTCGTATATGTGAACAAATGTTTGCGTGATCATCTGACGAAGGATTACCTGGGGGTGACCTTCGTGCAGGGCGGTCTGCTGGCGGTGAAGGTGCGCGGGGAGCGGGCCGGTTCGGTGTGGTTCTGCGCGTATGACGACGCGCGGGACGTGGATCCGGCGTTGCCGCCGGCGGAGCGGGTGGAGCGGTTGCTGCTGCCGTGCGGTGACGACTTCGACGCCTTTCTGTCGCGGCTGGCCGGCAGTCCGCCGGAGTTGGAGACGGTGGCGGACCTGATGGTGGACGGCGGCTTCGCGCGTGCCGTCCCGGTTTCTTCCGCGGGGGAGTGAGCTTCGGCGATGGTGACGTTCGCGCAGGCGCAGGAGCGCGCGGAAGAGTGGATCAACGGGGACGTTCCGGTGTACCAGCATCGTGAGGTGCGGGTGCGGGAGTTCGAGCTCGGATTCGTGGTGTGGGGCGAGGACCGTCCGGAGGGTCCGCGGTCGGACGCGGGCGGGCAGCGGCTGGTCATCGCCCGGGACAGTGGTGAGGCGACGTTGTGGCCGGCGTTGCCGGTGGGTGAGGTGATCCGCCGGTACGAGGAGGAGTACGGCCGTGAGGACGGGGTGGCTGATGCGGTGCCGGCGCCTGCGGCGCGGGTGGATCTGAACCAGACGTCGTTCTTGTTGAGTCCGCCGGAGTGGTTGCAGGAGGCGGCGGACAAGCTGGGGATTGCGGACCGACGGTCGCAGGGCGGTGAGCTGCCTCGGACGGAGGCGGGGGTGCCGGTTCCGCCGGCTGCGGGTGCTTCGGGTGCCGAGCCGTCCGATGCGGTGCCGTCCGATGCGGTGCCGTCCGACGCCGGGTCGTCGGGTGCCGGACCGTCCGGTGCCGGGTCGTCCGGTGCCGTGCCCGGGAGTGGTGCGTCGTGGCCGGCCGCCGGGGCGGGTGAGCCGGAGGGCTCCGGCGGGCCGGCGCCCGCGGGGGCGACGCCCTGGGCGGGTACGGACACCAACGGGGATGCGGGTGAGGACCGGTCCGTGCCGTTGCCGGAGACGGTGTTCGCGCCGCCGTTGAGCGAGCGCGAGGACGGTGCGCCGACCCCGCCGGAGGCCAAGACGGCGCTGCTGTCGGGGGGCAGCGGGCTGCCGCCGACAGCGGTCGCGCCGGTGGTGGACGGTCCGGGGGGTCCGGGGGGTCCGGCTGCGGCGCCGGTTCCGGGGCCCGCGCGGGGGAGCACGCCTCCGCCTGCGCCGCCGGGTGCTCCTGGTACTCCTGGTGCTCCTCTTGGTACTCCGCCGCCTGGTGGCCCGCAGGGGGCCCCCGGGTACGGCTATCCGCCGCAGGCCCCGGTGGGCCCTCCGGGTGCGCCTCAGCCGCCGGGTGGTCCGGGCCGGCCGTTGGCGCCGAACGCCGGGGACATCGCGGACGCCGCGACGAGCAAGGCCGCGCCGCCGCCGCGCCGCGCGCGCGGTGGGGCGGGTGCGCCGCCGCCTCCGGGCGCTCCGGGGATGCCGGGCGCCGCGCCGCCGCCTCCGCCGGGTGCGCCTGGGACTCCGGGTGCGCCGGGTGCGTCCGCGGGCGGGTATGTGCCGACGCAGTTCGTGTCGGCGCTCGGTCCGGAGGGGCCCGCGGGTCCGCGGCCGCCGGGTGGTCCCGGTCCGCAGGGGCCTTCGGCGGGTGGCGGGCGTGGTGCGGTGCATCACGCGGAGACCGTGCTGGCCGCACCCCCGGTGTCCGGGCCGGGCGTGCCTCCGCCGCCTGCCCCCGGTGTGCCTGCCGCCCCGCAGCCGATGCCGCCGGGTGCCATGCCGCCTCCCGGTGCGATGCCGCCTCCCGGTGCGATGCCGCCTCCCGGTGCGATGCCGCCTCCCGGGCAGCCCCCGGCGTACGGCTACCCGCAGCAGCAGGGGCTGCCGATGGTCGGCCCCGGGTACCAGGCCGTGCTGCGCTACCGGGCGCAGGACGGTTCCGAGCAGCAGCTGATCCGGCGTTCGGCGCCGGGTACGCCGCATCCGGAGTGGCAGATCTTCCATGAGCTGCGTGCGATGAACGTCCCGCCGAACCAGGTGCTCGAGCTGCACACCGAGCTGGAGTCGTGCGAGCTGCCGGGTGCGTACTGCGCGCGGATGATCCGGGAGCAGTGGCCGCAGGCCCGGATCGCGAGCATCGCGCCGTACGGGACGGATCACGCGAGCCGGCAGCAGGGCATGCAGCAGTTGCTGGCGCACCAGGGCGAGTTGCACCAGGTGGCGGACGGTCCCGCGCGGCCGGCGCCGGTGCGGGCGCCGCTGCCGCCGGTGCAGTCGGCGCCGCCGATCCCGCCGGAGGCGATCGCGCAGGAGCTGGCGGCGGCGTTCGGGCCGGGGATCTTCCGGTTCGACCAGGGTGCGGTGTCGCGTCAGGGTGTGCCGCCGATCGTGGCGCACACGCTGGTGGTGGCCGGGCTGCCGCTGGACATGGGCCCGTTCTTCTGGGCGCAGGCGCAGCCGGGGCGGCCGGTGCCGACGCTGGCGGAGCTGGCGGCGGAGCGTGGTGTGCGGCCGGCGCCGGACGCGGGGTCGTACCTGGTCATGGGTACGGACTTCGGCAAGGCGGTCTGTGTGCAGTACGGGACGGCGAACATCGTCGCCGTGCCGGTGGAGGCGGGGCCGGGCGGCGGTCCCGTACCGCCGCAGTTCGTGAACTCCGGTCTGCCGGAGTTCGCGCGGTGTCTGGCGCTGCTGGGCCGGATGTGGCGGCTGCGGTTCGGTCTGAATCCGGAGCAGGCGGGTCGCTGGACGGTCGATTTCCAGGCGCAGTTGGCGTCGCTGGACCCGGCGGCGCTGGGTTCGCCGGAGAGTTGGTGGTCGGTGCTGCTGGAGCAGATGTGGGACGGGCTGCTGTAGCGCGGTAGCTGTAGCGGTTGTTCGTGGTGGAGGGGGCCGGACCCGGGTGACCGGGGCCGGCCCCCTTCGCGTGCTGCGCGGGCCTGGCCGTGTGGTGTCTGCGGAGTGTCGTGTTATGAACATTTACGCCTGATACATAAAGATATGCGCGAAATTATCATTTCGTGTGTGTCTGGCGGAGAGGGTTCACGGGATGGGCAGCGCACCGGTGTCGCCGCACGGTTTCGTCTCCGTCCAAGGGCGCGGTTACCGGCCCGACCGGGTCGACGTGTTCGTCGAGGCGATCTCGCGCGACCGGGACGCCGCGTGGGAGCGGGCCGCCCGGCTCACCGTGCTCGCCAAGGACATGGCGGTGGAGGCGGCCCGGTTGCGCGAGGCGGTCGCGCGGCTCGCACCGCAGACGTACGAGGCGCTCGGCGAGGGCGCGCGGCGTCTCTTCCAGCTCGGGGTGGAAGAGGCGCACGCGCTGCGGGAGGCCGCGCGGGACGCGGGGCGGGCCGAGCTGGCTCAGGCGCGGGCGTACGCCGAGGGCGTGGGCCGGGCCGCCCAGGAATATGGGGACGCGCTCCTCGCGGATGCCGAGGAATGGGCCCGTCAGCGGCTCCTCGCGGCGCGTGCCGAGGCCGACGCCCTCCGGGTCGCCACCCGGCGGGAGGTGAGGGAGCGGCGCGGTGAGGCGCTCGCGGCGTTGCGGGAGGTACGGCAGCGGACCTCGGCGCTGCTGGCCAGGCAGGCCCGTGAGCATGCCGAGCGGTGGGCGGCGGCGGAGCGGGAGGAGGCCGAGCGGTCGGCCGCGCTCGACGCGCTGCACGCCGAGCAGGTGGCCCGGGCCGAGGCCGCGGTGTCGGACGCGGAGCGGGAACTCGCCGCGGCGAAGGAGGCGGAGGAGCCCACCCAGGAGGAGGCACGCGCGCGTGCGGCCGAGATCCTCGCCGAGGCCCGGGTGCGTGAGGAGCTGATCGCGCGGGAGACGGAGCGGGTGCTGCGCGAGCACGGGGAGATGTGGGACGCCATGCAGGCGCAGATGGACCACGTGCGGGGCAGTCTCGCGACCTGGAAGGGACAGCCGGCCGAGTAGCCCCGGCCCTTGCCGGGCGCCGGGTTCTGTCTTCGTCGGCACCGTGCCGTGCGGCGCCGGCCTCCGGCGGTGCCCGGCACCGCTCGCACCCCGCACCCTCCTCCGCTCCTCCCCGGCGTCACCCCCGCCGGCCGCAGGCCGCCGCGGCCGCTTCCCGGCGGGCCGTCACCGCGGAACCCCGAGGTGTCCGTCCGGTTGCCCTGACCGGCCCGCGGCACTCGCCCGGCAGGCGCCGGAGACCACCGCTCCGCTGGTGGGCGGCCTTCCGCTTGACCCTCACGTGGCGGGAGGGTGCAGCCTGTGCGGGCCGCCGGGTGGAGCGGGACCCCGAGTCCGGCCCCACCCGTGGGTGGACCGCCCCTAGGGGTTCCTCCGTACAGCGGTTGGGGGAGGGCTCGTACCGCTGGAGGAGGAGACGGCACCCGGTCCGTCCTTAACGTGGTCCTACGCCGCTGGGGGGCGGTAGGCCGAACCGGCGGGGGTGGGGTTAACCCCCCTGGAAGACGGGGCTTCGCACCAGCGCGCGGCACCCTCGCCGGAGGCCAGACTCATCGACGTACCCAGGACGACGCACCGGCTCACCGGGGCGCGATCCGCCGACTTGCCGACCGATATAGGAGACTTACCGTGACAACGGCTGTGACCATTCCCAGGCACGGGGGCACTGGAGGGCGTACGGCCGTTGCCGCGCGGGCGCGGCAGGTCGTGAAGGCGTACGGGTCGGGGGAGACCCGTGTCGTCGCCCTCGACCACGTCGACGTGGACATCGCCCGCGGCCGGTTCACCGCGATCATGGGCCCTTCGGGCTCCGGCAAATCCACGCTGATGCACTGCCTGGCCGGGCTCGACACGGTGACGAGCGGTCAGATCTACCTGGACGAGACCGAGATCACCGGCCTGAAGGACAAGAAGCTCACCCAGCTGCGCCGGGACCGGATCGGCTTCATCTTCCAGGCGTTCAACCTGCTGCCGACGCTGAACGCGCTGGAGAACATCACGCTGCCCATGGACATCGCGGGCCGCAAGCCCGACCGGGCGTGGCTGGACCGGGTGGTGGAGACCGTCGGTCTCGCCGGGCGGCTGAGGCACCGGCCCACCCAGCTCTCCGGCGGCCAGCAGCAGCGCGTCGCCGTGGCCCGTGCCCTGGCCGCCCGCCCCGAGATCATCTTCGGGGACGAGCCGACCGGGAACCTCGACTCGCGTGCCGGTGCCGAAGTCCTCGGCTTCCTGCGCAGGTCCGTGGACGAGCTCGGCCAGACCATCGTGATGGTCACCCACGACCCGGTGGCGGCGTCGTACGCGGACCGGGTGCTGTATCTCGCCGACGGCCGGATCGTCGACGAGATGCACCAGCCGACGGCCGATCAGGTCCTGGACCGGATGAAGGACTTCGACGCCCGGGGGCGTACGTCATGACCGTCCTGAAGACCTCGATGCGCAACTTCTTCGCGCACAAGGGCCGGATGGCCCTGTCGGCGGTCGCGGTGCTGCTGTCGGTGGCGTTCGTGTGCGGCACGCTGGTGTTCACCGACACGATGAACACCACCTTCGACAAGCTGTTCCAGGCGACCTCCGCCGATGTGCAGGTCAGTGCCAAGGGCGCCTCCGACACCGGTGAGACGACCTCGGACACCGGCAAGCCGCCGGTGATGCCCGCCTCGGTGCTCGCCAGGGTCCAGCACGCCCAGGGCGTCGGGTCGGCGCAGGGGACGGTGTTCTCCACCAGGGCGACCGTGGTGACCGCCGACAAGGAGAGCCTCTCGCCCAGCAACGGCGGGCCGACCATCGTCGGCAACTGGAACGCCAACGACGCCCGCACCATGAAGATCACCTCCGGTGCGGCGCCCGAGGGCTCCGGCCAGATCATGGTGGACGCCGACACCGCCGGCAAGCACCACCTGAAGCTCGGCGACGAGATCGGTGTGATCACCACGGTCGGCACGCACACCGCCCGCGTCTGCGGCATCGCCACCTTCACCGTCACCAACCCCGGCGCGGCGATCTTCTACTTCGACACCCGCACCGCGCAGCGGGCGCTCGTCGGCGAGACCGGCGTCTACACCAACGTCAACGTCATGGCGGCGAAGGACGTGACGGACGCCCGGCTGAAGAAGAACGTCCGGGCCGCACTCGGTGCCGGCTACAAGGTGCAGACCGCCAAGGAGGTCGCCGACGCCAACCAGAAGAGCGTCGGGAGCTTCCTGAACGTCATGAAGTACGCGATGCTCGGCTTCGCCGGTATCGCCTTCCTGGTCGGCATCTTCCTGATCATCAACACCTTCTCCATGCTGGTCGCCCAGCGCACCCGGGAGATCGGCCTGATGCGGGCCATCGGCTCGTCCCGCAAGCAGGTCAACCGCTCCGTGCTGGTCGAGGCACTGCTGCTGGGCGTGGTCGGGTCCGTGCTCGGTGTCGGCGCGGGCGTCGGCATCGCGGTCGGCCTGATGAAGCTCATGGGCAAGATGGACATGCACCTGTCGACCGATGACCTGACGGTCGCCTGGACGACCCCGGTGATCGGCCTGGTCCTCGGTGTCGTGGTCACCGTCCTGGCCGCCTACCTGCCCGCCCGGCGCGCCGGCAAGGTCTCCCCGATGGCCGCGCTGCGCGACGCGGGCGCCCCGTCCGACGCCAAGGCCGGCTGGATACGGGCCCTGACCGGCGTCCTCCTCACCGGCGCCGGCGGCCTCGGCCTGTACGCGGCCGCCACGGCCGACAAGGCCAAGGACGGCACCCCGTATCTGGGCCTGGGCATCGTGCTGACCCTGATCGGGTTCGTCGTCGTCGGCCCGCTGCTGGCCGGCGGCCTGGTGCGCGTGCTCGGCGCCGTGCTGCTGCGGATCTTCGGGCCCGTGGGCCGGATGGCCGAGCGCAACGCCCTGCGCAACCCGCGCCGTACCGGTGCCACCGGTGCGGCCCTGATGATCGGGCTGGCGCTGGTCGCCTGCCTGTCGGTGGTCGGCTCCTCCATGGTGGCCTCCGCCGGCGAGCAGCTCGACAAGACCGTCGGCACGGACTTCATCATCCAGAACGACAACGGGGACCCGGTCGTCCCGCAGGTGGTGAAGGCCGTGAAGTCGACGCCCGGCCTGGCGCGGGTCACCGAGTACAGGACGGCCAGGGCCGACTACACCACCCCCGACGGCCGGACGCTGAAGGACACCGACATCACGGCGGCCGACCCGACGTACGCCTCCGACCTGCGCAAGAAGACCGTCGCCGGCAATCTGGCGGACGCCTACCTGCCGGACTCGATGTCCGTGCACGAGAAGTTCGCCAAGGCCCACGGCATCCACCTCGGCTCGAAGATCACCGTCGCCCTGAGGAACGGCTCGACCGCCCGTCTGACGGTCCGCGCGATCACCAGCAGCGACGAGATGATCGACCAGGGCGCCAAGTACACCTCCATCGCCACGCTCGCCACGTACGTGCCCGCCGACAGGATGCCGCTCGACCAGCTGGTCTTCGCCACCGCCGAGGACGGGCAGCAGGCCGCCGCGTACCAGGCGCTCAAGTCGGCCCTGCACGACTACCCGCAGTACAAGGTCCGCGACCAGACCGACTACAAGAAGGCGCTGAAGGACCAGATCGGCCAGCTGCTGAACATGATCTACGGTCTGCTGGCCCTGGCGATCATCGTGGCGGTGCTGGGTGTGGTGAACACCTTGGCCCTGTCGGTGGTGGAGCGCACCCGGGAGATCGGTCTGATGCGGGCGATCGGCCTCTCCCGCCGCCAGCTGCGCCGCATGATCCGCCTGGAGTCGGTGGTCATCGCCCTCTTCGGCGCCCTGCTCGGCCTCGGCCTCGGCATGGGCTGGGGGGCCACCGCCCAGAAGCTGCTCGCCCTGGAGGGCCTGAACGTCCTGGACGTTCCCTGGCCGACCATCACCGCCGTCTTCGTCGGCTCGGCCTTCGTGGGACTGTTCGCGGCGCTGGTGCCGGCGTTCCGGGCGGGCCGGATGAACGTGCTGAACGCGATCGCGACCGAGTAGCCGCCCCGACGGGGGACACGGGCAGGCCCGGCGCCGAGAGTCACGGGGGGACTTCTCGGCGCCGGGCCGTTGTCATGCGCGCAGGACGGACACGTCGTACTTGGGGATCCAGGTGTTGCGGGTGATGAGGGTCAGGTCTTCGAGCTGGGCCTGGGCGCTGAGAACGCGGTCGAACGGGTCGCGATGGTGCCACGGCAGCCGACCGGTGCAAACGCCGTGGTCAGCGGTGATCGGAAGCCTCTTGAACTGCAGGTCACGTGAGCGCTCGGCCAGCTCAGGAGGGCCAGGACCGCCTTCCTCCGCCCGGGCCACCGCGTTCACTCCGCCGGGTGACAGGCCTCGGGCGTCGTACCCTGGGAACCCCCGGCCCGCGACGCGTGTCGGGCCCGTCGTGTTGCCCGCCCCGGACGAAAGCCGCCCCCGAATGAGCCTGCACGGTCTGCTCGACGCCGTAGTCAAGGACCCCGCCCTCGCGGAAGCGATCAAGGCGGCCGCCGACGGCAACCGCATGCACGTCGACCTGGTCGGTCCCCCGGCGGCCCGCCCCTTCGCGGTCGCCGCCCTGGCCCGCGAGGCCGCCCGCCCGGTGCTGGCGGTCACGGCGACGGGACGCGAGGCCGAGGACCTGGCCGCCGCCCTGCGCACGCTGCTGCCCCCGGAGGGCGTCGTGGAGTACCCCTCCTGGGAGACGCTGCCCCACGAGCGGCTCAGCCCGCGCAGCGACACCGTCGGCCGCCGCCTCGCCGTCCTGCGCCGCCTGGCCCACCCCCGCCCCGACGACCCCGAGACCGGCCCGGTCTCCGTCGTCGTGGCCCCCGTACGGTCCGTGCTCCAGCCGCAGGTCAAGGGCCTCGGCGACCTCGAGCCGGTGTCCCTGCGCAGCGGGCAGACCGCTGATCTGAACGCGATCGTGGAGGCCCTCGCGGCGGCCGCGTACGCGCGCGTGGAGCTGGTGGAGAAGCGCGGCGAGTTCGCCGTGCGCGGCGGCATCCTCGACGTGTTCCCGCCCACCGAGGAACACCCCCTGCGCATCGAGTTCTGGGGCGACGACGTCGAGGAGATCCGCTACTTCAAGGTCGCCGACCAGCGCTCGCTCGAAGTCGCCGAGCACGGCCTGTGGGCACCGCCGTGCCGTGAACTGCTGCTGACGGAGGACGTCCGCACGCGCGCGCGTGCCCTCGCCGAACAGCACCCGGAGCTGGGCGAGCTGCTCGGCAGACTCGCCGAGGGCATCGCGGTCGAGGGCATGGAGTCCCTGGCCCCGGTCCTGGTCGACGACATGGAGCTGCTGCTGGACGTCCTGCCCAGGGGCGCCATGGCCGTCGTGTGCGACCCGGAACGGGTACGCACGCGTGCCGCCGACCTCGTCGCCACCAGCCAGGAGTTCCTCCAGGCCTCCTGGGCGGCCACCGCGGGCGGAGGGGAGGCGCCGATCGACGTCGGCGCCGCCTCCCTGTGGTCCATCGCGGACGTCCGCGACCGCGCGCGCGAACTGGACATGATGTGGTGGTCCGTCTCGCCGTTCGCGGCCGACGAGACCCTGGACGCCGACACCCTCAAGCTCGGCATGCACGCGCCCGAGGCCTACCGCGGAGACACGGCGAGAGCCCTGGCCGACACCAAGGGCTGGCTCGCCGACGGCTGGCGCACCGTCTTCGTCACCGAGGGCCACGGCCCGGCCGCCCGCACGGTCGAGGTGCTCGGCGGCGAGGGCGTCCCGGCCCGCCTGGACGTCGACCTCGGCGACCTGGGCCCCTCCCTGGTGCACGTCTCCTGCGGCTCCATCGACCACGGCTTCGTCGATCCGGCGCTCGGACTCGCCGTCCTGACGGAGACCGACCTCTCCGGCCAGAAGGCGGCCGGCCGCGACGGCGCCCGCATGCCCGCCCGCCGCCGCAAGACCATCGACCCGCTCACCCTGGAGACCGGCGACTACATCGTCCACGAGCAGCACGGCGTCGGCCGCTACGTCGAGATGGTGCAGCGCACCGTCCAGGGCGCCACCCGTGAGTACCTGGTCGTCGAGTACGCCCCCGCCAAGCGCGGCCAGCCCGGCGACCGCCTCTACATCCCCACCGACCAGCTGGAGCAGATCACCAAGTACGTCGGCGGCGAGGCGCCCACCCTGCACCGGCTCGGCGGCGCCGACTGGACGAAGACCAAGGCCCGCGCGAAGAAGGCGGTCAAGGAGATCGCCGCCGACCTGATCAAGCTGTACAGCGCGCGGATGGCCGCTCCGGGGCACGCCTTCGGCACGGACACCCCCTGGCAGCGCGAGCTGGAGGACGCCTTCCCGTACGCCGAGACCCCCGACCAGCTCACCACCATCGCCGAGGTCAAGGACGACATGGAGAAGTCGGTCCCCATGGACCGGCTGATCTGCGGCGACGTCGGCTACGGCAAGACGGAGATCGCGGTCCGCGCCGCCTTCAAGGCCGTCCAGGACGGCAAGCAGGTCGCGGTGCTGGTGCCGACCACGCTGCTGGTGCAGCAGCACTTCGGGACGTTCTCCGAGCGCTACTCGCAGTTCCCGGTGAGCGTGCGCGCCCTGTCCCGCTTCCAGACCGACACCGAGGCCAAGGCCGTCCTGGAGGGGCTGCGCGAGGGCGCGGTCGACGTCGTCATCGGCACCCACCGGCTGTTCTCCTCGGAGACGAAGTTCAAGGACCTCGGCCTGGTCATCGTCGACGAGGAACAGCGCTTCGGCGTCGAGCACAAGGAGCAGCTGAAGAAGCTGCGGGCGAACGTGGACGTCCTGACCATGTCGGCCACGCCCATCCCGCGCACCCTGGAGATGGCGGTCACCGGCATCCGCGAGATGTCGACGATCACCACCCCGCCGGAGGAGCGGCACCCGGTGCTCACCTTCGTCGGCCCGTACGAGCAGAAGCAGATCGGCGCGGCCATCCGCCGTGAACTGCTGCGCGAGGGCCAGGTCTTCTACATCCACAACCGGGTCGAGTCCATCGACCGCGCCGCCGCCCGGCTGAGGGAGATCGTCCCGGAGGCGCGCATCGCCACCGCGCACGGCCAGATGTCGGAGTCGGCGCTGGAGCAGGTCGTCGTCGACTTCTGGGAGAAGAAGTTCGACGTGCTCGTGTCGACCACGATCGTCGAGTCGGGCATCGACATCTCCAACGCCAACACCCTGATCGTGGAACGCGGGGACACCTTCGGCCTCTCCCAGCTGCACCAGCTGCGCGGCCGGGTCGGCCGGGGCCGCGAGCGCGGGTACGCGTACTTCCTGTACCCGCCGGAGAAGCCCCTGACGGAGACCGCGCACGAGCGGCTGGCGACCATCGCCCAGCACACCGAGATGGGTGCCGGCATGTACGTCGCCATGAAGGACCTGGAGATCCGCGGCGCCGGAAACCTCCTCGGCGGCGAGCAGTCCGGCCACATCGCCGGCGTCGGCTTCGACCTGTACGTCCGTATGGTCGGCGAGGCCGTCGCGGACTACCGGCGCCAGCTGGAGACCGGCGGGATCGAGGAGGAGCCGCCGCTCGAGGTCAAGATCGAGCTGCCCGTCGACGCGCACGTCCCGCACGACTACGCGCCGGGCGAGCGGCTGCGCCTGCAGGCCTACCGGGCCATCGCCTCCGCCAACTCCGAGGAGGACATCAAGGCGGTACGGGAGGAACTCGTCGACCGGTACGGCAAGCTGCCCGAGCCGGTGGAGAACCTGCTGCTGGTGGCCGGGCTGCGGATGCTCGCGCGCGCGTGCGGTGTCGGCGAGGTCGTGCTGCAGGGCAACAACATCCGCTTCGCCCCGGTGGAGTTGCGGGAGTCGCAGGAGCTGCGGGTCAAGCGGCTGTACCCGGGGACCGTCATCAAGCCGGCCGCCCACCAGGTGCTGGTGCCGCGTCCCAAGACCGCGAAGGTGGGCGGCAAGCCGCTCGTCGGCCGGGAACTGCTGGGCTGGGTGGGGGAGTTCCTCGCCTCGATCCTGGGGTCGTAGGACGCCTCGGAGGGGGTAGCAGGGCAGGGGGCGGGACGTTCCCGCGCTTCGTGCGCCTGGCGCCCTCCCCCGGGCGCTCTCCGCTGCGCAGGGCCCTGCCGATACGGTGGGGCCAGGAGCGGGTCCGTCCGTGCCAGGGCGGAACCAGGGGAGGCGAAGGGGAGGGCGCACGTGAGGCGTCTGGGGGACGGGGCGGACGGGTCGGACGGGGCGGACGGGGCGGACGGCGGGGGAGCGGCGCTCACCGCCGTCACCACACTGAACGTCAAGGGCCGCGCAGCGAAGACCGGTTGGTTCCCCGCGGGGGACGGCACGGCCCGGACCGGGACCGGCTCCCGTTCCCGCGGCACCCGCGCCGTCTGCGTGCTGCGCCGCGTGACCGTGGCATCCGCCGCGGTGCTCGCCACCGGACCCGTGCTCGCCGGCTGCAGGGCCCTCGCGCCGCCCGCGGACGGCGGACCCTCCGGTTCCGCCGTCTCGACCGCCGACGACGGCCGGGCGGTGAACCCGCTGGACAATCCGGACGGCACCAAGCCGGGACTGGCCGCGATCACGTCCTCCGCGGACAGGGCCAGGGCGCGGTCGCTGATCGGGAAGGTGGCGACGAAGGGGCGCGGCCCCAAGACGGGATACGAGCGGGACAAGTTCGGCTACGCCTGGATGGACTCGGCTCCGGGCGGCATCCCCTTCGCCCACAACGGGTGCGACTCGCGGATTATCTCGATGGTTCGCGCTGTGGTGGGGCTGTTCTCGCAGCGTATGCAGGGTGTGGTCGCCTGTGCGTAGTGAGAGGCACGTGAGTCACAGGCTGCTGCGTACGCGCGGGAAGAGGGTCGTCCTTACGGTCACCGTCGCCGTCACGCTCGTCGCAGGCTGTGATGGTATGGAGCCGGGCGGAAGCTCCGGCGGATCCGGACCGGACGCCGCTGCCGGGCGGGCGGCGAGCCCGCTGACGAATCCGGACGGAACGAAGCCGGGGCTCGGCGCGCTCACGTCGGAGGCGGACAAGGCGAAGGCGCGCAAACTCGTCGAAGAACTCACAGTCAAGGGGCGTGGTCCGAAGACGGGCTACGAACGGGACAAGTTCGGCTATGCGTGGATGGACACGGCGGATGGGGTGCCGCTGGCGAGGAACGGTTGTGACACCCGGAACGACTTGCTGAAACTTCATGGACGGGACGTCGAGTTCCGTAAGGGCTCCGACTGCGTGGTCGTGTCGATGGACCTGTACGACCCGTACACCGGCAAGGACATCGCCTGGAAGAAGGCCAAGGCCACCGAGGTACAGATAGACCACGTAGTGCCGTTGTCGTACGCCTGGCAGATGGGTGCCTCGCGTTGGAGCAAGGAGAAGAGGCAGCAACTGGCCAACGACGTGCTGAATCTTCTGCCGGTCTCGGGCTCCACGAACTCCGCCAAACGCGATTCGGGTCCAGCGTCCTGGCTGCCGCCGAACAAGTCGATCCGGTGCTCGTACGCGGTCCGTTTCGCACAGGTTGCGGAAAAGTACGAGCTCCCGGTGACGGCCCCGGACAAGAGGATGATGCTTGAGCAGTGCGGGGGCTGAGAGGGCTGTGGTGACCTGGGGAAATACTGTCGCTTTCGCGCTGCGTGACGCATAGGTTCCATTGCCGTGGCTGACCGCAGACAGAAGATCGTGACGCAGTTGCCGGGCCTGAAGAGCGTCACCGACGTGTGGAAGACGGCTGACCGCAGTCTCGGGCGGGGAGACGCCGCTTTCGTCGCGGACCTCGCTATCGCGCTCGCCGGGGCTTACGCCTCTGACGCCGGGCGGATATGGCAGTACAGGAGCGTCTTCGACTACCTGCTCCGGCTGCTGGCCACCACGCCCGATCCCGGCAACGTCGCCCAAGCACTGCGGCTGGTTTCTTCCGCGGAGGCCGCTGACAGGAAGCTGGACCGCTATACCGCCTCCCTGCTGGTCTCCAGCCAACCGACCGAGGAGCTCGCAGTGGCGTTCACTGGACACGCCACTGAGGAACTTCGGGCGTGCCTGGTCTATGAGCTGGTGCTCAGAGGCGTCGACGTCACGGAGTCACCGGGGATCGCCGGGTGGGCGACCTCGCCGCACTGGAGGCATCATCCTCTGGGTTGGCTGCCGTTGGCGCTGTTGGAGCTGGAAGGCCGGCCGGATCTGCCGAGCTACAGCGCGCGCGGTGGCAGCCACTCGATGCCGTACGGGCCGCCGGCGAACCGTGAGGTGCCGCGTGATGACCGGGCGCCCGTGCCGCCGGTCGAGGAGACGACGACCGAAGCCATTGCCAAGGCCACCGGTGTTGCTGTGACGAACTGGGCCGAGGAGTCGAACGGCCGGATCGAAGCACGAGTCTTCGATCTGGCAGCTCCTCTGGAAGCCGAGTCGGTTCCGAGGATGATGTTGGCACTCGGGCTGAAGTGCTTGGAGGGTGCGGGGGCGAAGAAGGCCGCCCTGTCGGTTGCGGCCTGCCCGCCGGAGCACCCATGGCGGGTTCTCTTCGCCGCCGCGTCCACGGGCGGTGCCTACAACTCCGGGGCCCGTGGTGCCTACGGCCGGCTGGCCGCCTGGCAGTCCGTGGCCGGCCTCTCCGGTACGGCGCAGGGCTGCCTCGTGGAAGAGGTCGAGGCGAGTGCACGGGCATGCGCTTGGTATGCCTTCGGCGCCGACACCAAGTGGTTCGAGCGTGTGGCCTGGGACATCGGCCTCGTCGCGGTATCTCCAGAACGTCGGCGGCTGGCGATGCTGGCCGCGACGGACACCGACTGAGCGCGGTCCTGACCGGTGCGTGGGGTCAAGTCCTGGCCACTTCGCCGGCCTTCCTCGCGGCTGTCCGGAAGACGGCATGAAAGTCGGACGGCCGCGAGTGGGCGGTATCGCCAGGGCTATGGGGACGGAACGGCCCGCATGGCACGGCGAAGACCGGCTCGCGCGGCGGTGAGGTCGTCCTCCGCCTCACGCAGTTGGCCCTCCAGGGCGGCGATCCGATCCCTGGCCTCTGACAGCGCTTGCTCCAGCGCGGTATTCCGCTGCTCGATCTGCTGTACCCGCTCGATCAGCTCGTGCTGGTTCACGCCCTCCAACTCGGCGCCGAGAGAGAGCCTGACCCGGTTACGGAGCCGATCGCGCTCCTTCTTGAGGTCCTTGATCTCTTCGCGGGCCAGTGCAAGGTCCGTCCGCAACCCGGCCGGAGACACCTGGGACGCTTCTGGAGTGTGGGAGTTCTGACGACCTCGCGTTCGCTGGGCGGTGATGCCGTCCTGAACGGCCTGGTGCACCTGAGGCTGGTTGTAGACGAACCACGTGGACACCGAGGCCTCCCGTGCCACTTGGGCGACGGTAATCCGTTGCCCCGAGCGGAGAAGGGCATCCACGGCGTCGAGTGCACGCCTCGTCTTTTCTTCGCTGTCCTTGGCGCGGCTGACGCGCAGCCGCTCGATCCGAGCGTTCCGGTCGTTGCCGCTGGAAGCAGCAGGGATCTTCATTCCGAGCTCCGTGTCGTCAGCGACTGCAGGGGGACGAAGGCCGCTGCCGAACGTGCCTTGCGCAGCTCGCGTGAGGCGGATTCGACGGCTGCCCGCTCCTCGGCGGGCAGCGCGTCCAGCTTCCGCCGCATCTCGTCGGCCGACTTCGAGTAGGCGCGGATCTGGTCGTCGAGATTGCGCACGACCCAGTCGGCGGCCTCCATGGCCAGGGCGGCCTCCTTGTCGGCCCGCAGGTCCGCGATCTGCTGTTCCAGGGCGGGGAGGTAGGAGGGATCGGGCCGGTAGAAGTCGCATCCGGCGCACTGGAAGCGGATGCGGCAGTGCCCGCCGCCGGCCTTGACGTTGCTCGGCTCGGTGCAGCCGCCATAGGGAACCCCGACGCTTTCCACCTCGTAGGCGAGGGGGCCGCTGAACCCGCGGGCGGCTCCGTGCCGGTCGACGGCGAGTGCCGCGACCGTGCGCACGGCCTCCTGCTTTCGGCTGAGGGAAACCTTGTAGTAGCCCATGGTGACGTCCAGTGAACGATGGTCCATGAGTTCCCGTAGGACGTCGGGGCGGGTGCCCGCGTCCGCATGGCGTTGGGCGTACGCGTGGCGGAAGCCGTACGGGACGATCTGGGTGCGGTCGTAGGCGAGCAGGGCGCCGTCCTCGTCGAGACGGTCGTCCACAAGGTCAGGGATCAGTTCGTCGACCCAGTTCCGGAAGATCCGGTTGCAGAAATGAGAGGCGTTCAGATGCCCGCGGCGTGGACGATTGCGCTGTCCTGGAGAGGGAAACAGCCACTGGGCGCAAGCCGGTACGGCCGGTAGCGCATCGAGCTCCTTCTGCCAGGCTTCGATCAGTTGGGCGGTGCTCTCCGAGATGGGCAGACGACGGCCGTGTCGTCGCCGCTTGTGGTTGTCGTAGATCAGCGTCGGTTTGCCGTCGACCCGCTCCAGGCAGTCGCGGCGCAGGCTGGTGACTTCGCCTGGACGCCGGCCGGTGTCCCGGAGGACCGCGTAGACCACCTGATACATCCGCGCGAAGTCGGCGGCCGTCCAGCCGCCGCTCGTGTACCCCGTCGAGGTGCCCAGCAGACCCAGGTGTGTGTTGGGTTGGGCGATGATGTGCTCGGGGATCGCACGGCCGAGATCGTCCTCGGTCACCTCCACGGCGGCGATGCTGTGGAAGCGGGGGTTGAGCGCGAAGCCGCCGGGCACGTGATCCATCATCCCGGCCTGGCGGGCGTAATCCAGGAACGTGCGCCAGTGACGGAGCAGGGCTCTGCGGTGGCTGGTGGAGTAGTCGTGACCGTCCTCAGGCCGCTTGGTGATCCGGAACAGGTCCACTACGGCGTTCATGTCAGTCATGGCGAGGCGCTCCGGCTCATCCCCGTGGGGGCGGCCTGCCAGCGCGGCGGACGCGATGGTCGCGGCGTAGACGGTCTGCCGCAGGTCCATGACGTTGGGGCGTGCCGTGCGGCCGTACTCCTTGACCAGTTCCCGCAGCCAACGCTGCCGTACCGGACGGAAGTCGATCTCGCCGTGGACAGCGGCGTACTTGCGACCGCGTCCGGCCGTCAGCCCGATGAGAGCGCACTCCCATATGTCGCCCGAGGTCGGATCGGTGCCTTCGAACTCGACGCGTGCGCGTCGGACGTGCAGGAGAACACCGTTCAGGACGCCGGAGGCCGCAGCCGGAAGCCCGGAGGAGAAGGAGGCGTCCAGGTCAAGGAGCGAGCCGAGTCCGGAGGGGAGGCCGGCCACAATGCGGCGCACTCGCTGGGGGACCAGACTGATCCCGGCGTCGTCGCGCTGCTGGAGCCCATAGAGGAGCTCCTGGCGGACCGGCGGGCTCACACCGGCGAGCGAGAACTGGGAGACGCCGGGCATCGCACCGTTCGCGGAGGTGTTGGGTCTGCGGCGGGACGGATCCGGGGTGTGCGTGGTGTCGAAGTCCGTAGGGTTCCCCAGGAGGTATCGGGCTTTCCGGCAGGCGTCGCACCGGGAACCGTTGCTCGCCACATGGGTGGTGCAGGAGGCCACGGAGCAGACGAACACGCTGGTCATCGGGTTACCGGGATCGGCAGTGAACAGTGCCTGAACGGGGTCCCACTCATCTGCCCGCCAGCTCGACGGAATGCGCGCCGCGAGCCATGACGGCCACTCCGGTTCAGCGGAGACGGAGGCGACGACAGCCGAGCGGAGAGGTGCAACGGTCATCGCAGCAGCTCCGAGGTGAGGCTGTCGACGGCCGCGACGGCTGCGCGGAGATCCTCGTCCTGGGCGTGCAGGTATACGGCGGTGCTAGCCGAGGAGGCGTGGCCCAGGAGCGTCTGTACGACGTCCGGAGCAACCCCGTTACGGATCCAGCGGGTGGCGGCAGTGTGCCGCATCATGTGCGGCCGGGCGGTCAGACCGCAGCGCCTCCCGATCCGTTCGACCACTTGCTTGGCGTTGGAATACGACAGGGGGCGTCCCGCGTGGACGCCGACGAGGTTGACGAAGACGTAGTCACAGTCGGCGGAGCCGGCCGCCTGTTCACGCTCAGCGAGGTGATCGCGATACCGATGCACCACCTCTGGCGTCAGCGGAACCATGCGAGGGCGCCCGGCTTTGGCCCGTGCCCCGTTGACGTTGTCCTGTCGTGGCCTGACGTGCAAGTGCGCGCCACCGGTCGGGCAGCCGAGGTGGGTGGAGTCGGGGAGCAGATGCATGTCCTCGCGCCGCAGTCCGAGGGCTTCGCCGATGCGGAGGCCTGCCTCCAGGAGGACGGTCAGCAGCAGCCGGTCACGGGCGGTGCGAGCGGCGTCGAGGATCTGATCCGTCTGGGCGCGGGTGAGCGTCTGTGGCGCCCGCTCGATCTCCGGCGTCTTCAGGACGCGGGCTTTGACCATCAAGTGCTGGCCGCCCTCGCCGGGATCGAAACCGGCCGGGGCGTGTGCGAGGAAGCGGGGCTCGCTGAGACGCGCGGCGACTTCGTGGGCCACGTGTCCCTGGACGGCGCAGAAGCGGAGGAACTCGCAGACCGCGGTGAGCGTGGCGTTGACCGTCTTGCCGGTCGGAGGCCGCCCGTACCGGGTCGGTGTCCGCTCGACGTGGAACTTGAACAGGCTCATGTCCCCGAGTCGGACGGTCTTCCAGTCGGTGCCCCGCTCTGCGCACCAATTGAGGAAGCGGCCGATTCTGGGGATGTACGCGCGCTGTGTCTGCGGTGACCGCCCGGCTCCGCGCAGGTACAGGGAGAACTCACGGGCTTCGGGGTGGGGCGCGTACGTCTCCTCGTCGACCAGGAGCCAGGTGCTCTCGCCGGTGGTGGGCGAGACGGCCTTCTCTGTGCATAACGTCATGGATCTGCTTCCTGTCTCCGTTGTCACTCATGTGCCTCATGGCATGACTGATAACGGTTAGGGACAGGAGTGGGTTACGGCTGTGCCTCATGTGCATCGCGATTGGGAGAGGGATAGAGATAACGCGGAACGACCTCCTCAAGCGCGACGGCGAGGAAGTCCGCTTCCGGGCCGGCTCCGACTGCGTCGTCACCTCCATGACGCTGCACGACCCGTACACCGGCAAGACCATCGAGTGGACCAAGGCCCACGCCACGAAGGTGCAGATAGACCACGTCATGCCGCTCTCCTACGACTGGCAGATGGGCGCCTCGCGCTGGTCCAAGGGCAAACGTGAGGACATCGCCAACGACCCGCTCAACCTGATCCCCGTGGACGGGCCCGCCAACGGCGCCAAGAGCGACTCGGGTCCGGCCACCTGGCTGCCCCCGAACAAGCGGATCCGCTGCTCCTACGCGGTCCGCTTCGCCCAGGTGTCGCTCAAGTACGACCTGCCCGTCACGACCGCCGACAAGCAGATGATGCTGGAGCAGTGCGGCGGCTGACGGCACCGGGTCCCGGCGCCGCCGTGCGGTGCCGCTGCTGGAGCGGCGCCGGGTCCCGCCTCAGCTGCCCAGCGCGTCCAGGTCGATGATCTTGCCGGCGGGCTTCTTCGCCGGCACCGGCTGGTTGTAGTCGCTGAAGGCGAGGTCCAGCGGCTCCTTGGCGGACGTGCCGTCGACGCGCAGCACGTACGGCTTGCCCTCGGTGGCGACGTAGAGGGTGTAGCGGTCCTTGCCGTCCTTCTCGCGCAGCACGATCGCGGGCGTACCGTCGACGGTGGTCGTCTTGCCGCGGGTGGCGTCCGAGTTGCCCTCCTCGGCGCCGCCGAGCACCGAGTTCAGGTCGCAGAAGTTCGCGATGTCCTTGGCGTCCTGGCCCTTGGCGGCCATCTTGGTCCACTTGCCGGCCAGCATCGCCACGGCCGCGTCGGTGTCCGCCTTGGACTCGCCCTTGCTCTGCGCGCGCAGAAACGCTTCGTCGTACTTCATGTAGACGGTGTCCCCGGTCTTGATCAGGTCGGCCTTGCCCTGGCCGGCCATGCTCATCGTGCCGGCGCACTCGCCCTGCTTGTTCAGGGCCATGTCGATCCGGATGGTGCCGTCGCTGCCGTCGGCGACGTCGCCCTTCATCCGCAGTGACGAGGCTCCGGTGGTGGCCTTCATCGCGCGGTCGGCGATCTCGCCACCGGACAGCCCGGCGAACGGGCCCTTCGGCTTGCTGTCCGCCTTGTCCTGCCCCGGCATGCAGCCGGTGAGTCCGACGGTGGTCGCGGCGGCGAGGGTGAGGACGGCAAGTGCGGTGCGACGCATGGGAATTCCTTGGTGAGAGTGGGTGAACGGTGTGATGTCGGGCGACGGCGAGCGAGGGGGCGGTGACGGGCGGGCGCGGCGCGGCGGCCGGCCGCCGCGCCCCCCGTGCCGTCCCGGTGCGGTACCCGGTGGCGGACGGTTCAGCCGGCCTTCTTCCAGTCCCCGCAGCCGGTGGTCTTGAAGTAGGCGTCGGTGGCCTTGACGGTGACGACGGCGGTGCCGGTCACGTTGTCGTTGGCGATGATGGAGGCGAGGCCGTGCTCGGCGTTCCTGGTGCGCTCCCAGTAGCAGGAGCCGTCGGCGTTGCCGGTGGACCTGTACGTGCCCGGGGCGAGGTCGGTGCCCACCTCGAACATGCCGCCGTCGCCGTCCGCCGTCGAGGCGGGTGACCCCTTCGCCTTCGGGCCGACGGCCTCCCAGTCCGCGCAGCCGCTGGACTTGAAGAGTTTGTCGGTGGCCTTGACGGTGACGTACCCGGTGCCGGTGACGTTGTCGTTGGCCAGCAGCGAGTCCAGCTCGCCCGAGGCGTCCTCGGCCCGCTCCCAGTGGCACATGTCGTCGGTGTTGCCGGTGTTGCCGGTGTTGCCGGTGGTGCGGTAGGTGCCGGGCTTGATGTCCCTGCCGACCCGGAAGTCGCCGTCCCCCTCGAAGGCGGCCTTCTTCGCGGTGGTTCCCGGTCTGTCCGAGTCCTTCTTGCCGCCGGGCTCGTGGTGGGCGGAGGCGGCGGACCCCTTGCTGCCGCTGCCCAGGGCGCCGTCCTTGCCGTCCTTGCGGGTGTTGCCGGCGTTCGCCGACACGACACCGATGACGACGACCCCTACGACAGCGCCCAGCGCGACCTTGCCCTTCATGCCCACGGCAGTCCCCCTCCGAAGTGGCGACCACCTCCGTCCGGCGGCCGCTCGTTCGCCGGGTCAATGAGACCAGACGTTGTGAACCGAGTCAACACAATTCACACGATGAATCATGTACACGGATGTGAATGTGCGGATCATGTGTACGCGGCTATGCTCGGCTCACACGAACGAGGGGAGCGGGGCGGGTGCAGGACAACGCGACAGAAGTGACCGCCGCCGGAATCGCACGGCTCGCCGGCGTCGGCCGCGCCGCCGTCAGCAACTGGCGCCGCCGGCACGCCGACTTCCCCAAGCCCGTCGGCGGCACCGAGACCAGCCCCTCCTTCGCCCTCGCCGAGATCGAGGCCTGGCTGCGCAAGCAGGGCAAACTCGCCGAGGTGCCGCTGCGGGAACGAGTCTGGCAACAGCTCGCCGGACACCCGGGAGGACCGGTCACGGCCCTGGTGCACGCAGGCTGCGTCCTGCTGCTCATCCACGAACGCCCCACCGTCTGGCTGGACGTGAGCGCCGGCTCCGACGCGCGACTGGCCGCGATGCTGCCCGACGCGCTCGAGGAGGTCCTCGTCCCGCGCCTCGGCGTGACGCGGGACCGCCGCGTTCACCAGCGGAGGGACGCGAGCGGCGGGACGGAGGCCGTGAACACCCCCCACCCTGTGAACAGTGCCCCGGCCGTTCACATCCCGGCCGGCTCCGAACTGCTCCCCTCCGCCCCCCTCCTGCGCGGCGCCGCCGAACTCGCCGCCGAACTGGGCGCACGGCAGACCTTCGAGTTCCTGCTGGGACGGCACCTGGACGCCAACCCCCGCCAGTACACCCTCACCCCCGCCGAACTCGCCCGGCTCATGGCCGAGCTCGCCGGCCCCGCCCGCACCGTGCTCGACCCGGCCTGCGGCACCGGCGCCCTTCTGCGCGCCGTCGACGCCCGCCCCGGCCAGGAGCTGTACGCCCAGGACAGCGCCCCCGAACTCGCCGCGCTCACCGCGCTGCGCATCGCGCTGCACGCGCGCGTGACGGTGCGCGCCGCCGTCGGCGACACCCTCCGCGCGGAGGCCTACCCCGGCCTGCGTGCCGAAGCCGTCCTGTGCCACCCGCCGTTCAACGAACGCAACTGGGGACACGACGAACTCGCCTACGACCCCCGCTGGGAGTACGGCTTCCCGGCACGCACCGAGTCCGAGCTCGCCTGGGTGCAGCACGCGCTCGCCCGGCTCCGGGACGGCGGCACCGCCGTGCTGCTGATGCCGCCCGCCGCCGCCTCCCGCCGCTCCGGCCGCCGGATCCGCGCCGACCTGCTGCGCCGGGGCGCGCTGCGCGCCGTGATCGCGCTGCCGGCGGGCGCGGCGCCGCCGTACAGCCTCCCCCTGCACCTGTGGGTGCTGCGCCGCCCGGACCGGACGCCGGCGGAGCCCCGGGTGCTGCTGGCCGACACCGGGCGGTTCGCCACCGAGGGGCGCGGCGGGCCCGACTGGCAGGCCGTGCGGGAGGCGGTCCTCGGCGCCTGGCGGGCCGCCGAGCGCGAGGGAGGGTGCGAGGAACGGCCGGGGCTGGCCCGTTCGGTGCCGGTCATCGAACTCCTCGACGACGACGTGGACCTCGCCCCCGCCCGCCACCTCCCGCCGCCCGCCGCGGCCGACGGCGCGCGGCAGCTCACGGCCGTGCGCGAACGCCTCGGCGAGACACTGCGCCTGGCCGCCGGCCTCACCCCGCCCCCGGCCGGCTCCGCGCGGCCCGCGCGCTGGCCGCTGACCACCGTCGGCGAACTCGCGCGCGGCGGTGCGCTGGTGATGCGCACGGGCGGAAGCGGCGGCCACACGCGCGTGCCCGTCCTCACCGACCACGACGTCCTCGCCGGCACCGCGCCCTCGGGGACGTTCCCCGAAAGCGACGAGGAGGCCGTACTGACGGAGCCGGGCGACGTCGTCGTCCCGGTGCTCGGCGGCGGCTCGGTGGCACGCGTGATCGACGACACGACGGCGGGCGCCGCCCTGGGACGCCACCTCGTCCTGCTGCGCCCCGATCCCGCCGCGCTCGATTCGTGGTTCCTCGCCGGCTTCCTGCGCGGTACCGCCAACAACCGCCAGGCCAGCAGCTACGCGTCCACCGCCACCCGGCTCGACGTGCGCCGCCTCCAGTTGCCCCGGCTCCCGCTCGACGAACAGCGGCGCTACGGCGCCCGGTTCCGGGCCCTCGACGAGTTCGAGCGGGCTCTCAGGCACGCGGGCCGGCTCGGCGAGGAGTTCGTGCGCGGGATGTACGACGGCCTGACGGACGGCACGATGGCGCCCGGCTGAACCGGCCATGTGATCAGCACGACAACGGTTCGGTACAACCAGGGACCGCTTGTCCGTGTCGGCCTATACGCTCAAGGCGACAAGCGCACGCCCTCTTCAGGCAACAGGAGCAGCCATGCAAGGCCACGGCTACGCACAGCCGGTGAAGCAGCCGCCGCACGTCGGGTGGCTGGTCTTCCTGCGTGTGCTGTTCGTGGTGATCGCGTTCTTCAGCTTCGGTTTCTTCGCCTGGGTGATGCTGCTGCGCCTGGCCGTCGTGACGCGCAGGTCGCTGGACTGGGGCCTGTTCGTGGCGGTGCTCGCGGCCGACGTCCTCAGCATCGTGCTGCTGGGCAGCGAGCCCGGCGACGACATCCACACCCCGGGCGGCTATCTGGGCCTCACCCTGCTCCTCGGCGCGCTCGTGGCCGCGGCGGCGTACTACCTGGCCGCGGACATACGCCATTTCCATCGGCTCGACCGCGCCTTCCGGGCGCAGCGGCCCGTGGCGGCGTACGGCTACCCGCAGCCGCAGCCGCAGCCGCAGCCGCAGCCGCCGTTCACCGCGGCGACCGCGCCGCGGACGCCGCAGAGCCCGCACACCCCGCCCCCGATGCCGCACACGCCGCTGCCCCGGCCGCCGATACCCACCCCGCCGCCGCCCCAGCGCCCGGCGCCCGCACGGATCGAGCAGGTGCGCGCGGAGCTGGACGAACTGAGTGACTACCTGCGCCACCACGACGGCAATCCCGAGGGCGGAAGGTGACCGTGGCGCAAGGACGCGTCGTCGCCGGCCGCTACGAGCTGTCCACGCTCATCGGGCAGGGCGGCATGGGCCAGGTGTGGACCGCGTACGACCAGCGGCTCGACCGGCGCGTCGCGGTGAAGCTGCTGCGTCCCGACAAGGTGGCCGGGCAGGAGGCCGACGAGCTGCGCCGCCGGTTCGTGCGCGAGTGCCGGGTGACCGCGCAGGTCGACCACCCGGGGCTGGTGACCGTGCACGACGCGGGCAGTGAGGGCGAGGAGCTGTTCCTCGTCATGCAGTACGTCGACGGCGCCGACCTCTCCGACCACCTCGCCGAGCACGACCCGTACCCGTGGCAGTGGGCGGTCGCGGTGGCCGCGCAGCTGTGCGCCGTGCTGAGCGCCGTGCACGCGGTGCCGATCGTGCACCGCGACCTCAAGCCGCGCAACGTGATGGTGAAGCAGGACGGCACGGTCACCGTCCTCGACCTCGGCGTGGCGTCCGTGATGGACACCGACACCACGCGGCTGACGCACACCGGTTCGCCCATCGGCTCGCCCGCCTACATGGCGCCGGAGCAGGCGATGGGTGGCGCGGTCGGCCCGTACACCGACCTGTACGCGCTCGGTGTGCTGCTGCACGAACTGCTCAGCGGGAACGTCCCGTTCGCGGGCTCGACGGCGCTGGGCGTGCTCCACCGGCACCTGTACGAGCCGCCGCTGCCCGTGCGCCGGCTCCGCCCCGAGGTCCCCGAAGCCCTCGAAGCGCTGGTCCTGCGCCTGCTGGCCAAGGACCCGCAGCACCGGCCGGCCTCCGCGCAGGAGGTGTACGAGCACCTCGCGCTGCTCCTGCCCGCGCGCGGGACACCCACCGGAGCCCCGCTCGACCCGACGCGCCCCTTCCTGCGCCCGCACGCCCCCTGGCCGGACCGCGCGCGCACCCCCGCGCCGCAGCCCGCCCCCGTGGCGCCCGCCCCGCCGGTGACCGAGAAGCCCGATGTCGCCGCCGCCGTCGACGAGGTCAAGCGACTGCTCGGCGAGGGCCGCATCACGCAGGCGGTGGACATACTCGGCGCGATCCTGCCCGCCGCGGCCGAGCAGCACGGCGAGCACTCCCCGGTGGTCCGCACCCTGCGCAAGCAGTACGCGGCCACACTCATGGACGACGGCCAGTACCGGCGCGCGCTGCCCGAACTGCGCCGCCTGGCCGACGAACGCGCCGCCGAGGCCGGCCAGGCCGACCCGCAGTCCCTGCGTTTCCGCTACGAAGCCGCCCAGTGCCTGGAACAGCTGGGCGAACCCGCGGCGGCACTGGCCGAATACCGCGCGCTGCTGCCGTACTACGAGAACCAGTACGTCTCCGGCGACCCGCAGCTCGCCCACGACGTCCGCCGCCGCATCGGTCACCTGCTGCTCGCCCTCGGTGACCGGCCCGCCGCCCACGACACGCTCGCGCGCCTCGTGCTGGACGTGGAGCGCCTGCACGGACCCGGGCACCCGCTGGCCGCCGAGGTCAGGCGGACCCTGCAGTGGCTGGGACAGGTCCGTGGCTAGTCTTTGCCGTTTCCTGGGAGATCCTTGTGATCTTCCTGGGGCGGGGTTTCCCGAACGGGGGGACGGCGCGGGATAGGTTGCGGTCCGTTTGTGCCACGCAGTCTTCGCCATGCACTTTTCGCCACGCGAATCGCCGCGCGGTTTTCGCACACAGCACTACAGGGGTGGGGTCTTCCATGTCGAGCCATCGGCACTCCAAGAAGCGCAGGTACGTCACGTGGGCCGTCGCCGGTGCCGCCGTCGTGGCCGGAGCGGGGATCGCCGCGCAGACCTCCATGGCCGCCACCACCTGGCCCGCGCAGAAGACGTACACGGGCCGCGCCTTCGACACCTGCGCCGCGCCCTCCCAGTCCGCGATGAAGGCCTGGCACACCGGGTTCTACGGCGCCGCCGCCGTCTACGTGGGCGGCAAGAACCGCGGCTGCGCCCAGCCCAACCTCACCGCCTCCTGGGTGAAGTACGTCAGCGGCCTCGGCTGGAAGCTGATCCCGCTCTACGTCGGCGCCCAGCCGCCCTGCCAGTCCGGCTCCAACCCGGAGAAGCTGACCGCCTCCACCGCCGCCTCACTCGGCGCGTCCGACGCCGCCGACGCCGTGGCCAAGGCCTCCGCGCTCGGCATGAAGGCGGGCAGCCCGGTCTACCTGGACATGGAGGCGTACGACACCACGAACAAGTCGTGCAACGACGCCGTGCTGACGTACGTGCGTGCCTTCGACAAGGGCCTGCGCGCCAAGACGTACCGCTCCGGCTACTACGGCTTCACCAGTTCCAGCGCGAAGGCCGTCGCCACCGCCACGGACAAGACGGACCTGCCCGGCAACCTCTGGTACGCGCTGTGGGACAAGCAGAACACCACGACCGCGGACTGGCCGTGGGGCTCCACCCAGTTCACCAACCACAGCCGCGCCCACCAGTACATGGTCAACAGCAAGGAGACGCACGGCGGCGTCACGATCACCGTCGACCGTGACGCGTGGGACGCGCCGGTGGCCATCACCGGCTGACCGGCGGCCTCCCGGGACGCGCGGCGGTGCCCGAAGCGCGCGCGAATCGTTGGTCGAATGGGTTGGCCAGAGCTTGCCCACTGCCTACCATCGATCATCGCAAGACCTTGTGCGCCCGCTCGTCGCCCGATCACCACCCCTGACGGAGGAGGCGCTGGCGCGCCGCACCTGTTATTGCAATCTCCCTTGGAGGTCCCCTTGCACCGCCGCCGTCGCACCGCGCTCGTCCTGTCCGCCGCGATCGCCGCCGCGGCTCCCCTGCTCGCCGCCTGCGGAAACGACGCGCACGCCGGCGCGGCGGCCGTCGTCGGCGGACAGCGGATCACCGTCGCCCAGCTGGAGAGCCGGGTGAACGAGGTGCGCCGGGCGCAGCAGGCCGCGGTGCCGGACGAGGCGCAGTACCAGCAGGTCCTGGCCTCCACCAGCAGCCTCACCCGCGACACCCTGCACAACATGGTCCTCGACCGGGTGCTGCACCGTGCCGCGCAGGACCAGGGCGTCACGGTCAGCCGCAAGGAGATCCAGCGGATGCGCACCGGCTTGGAGCAGCAGGCGGGCGGGGCGAAGGGGCTGGAGACGACCTGGCTGCAGAAGTACGGCATCGCGCCCGCGCGCCTCGACGACAATCTGCGCCTCCAGGTCGAGGCGCAGAAGCTCGCCACCGAGCTCGGCACGGACACCACCCAGCCCGCGTTCTGGAAGGCCCTGTCCACCGCGTCCGAGGAGCTCCACGTCGACCTCAACCCGCGCTACGGCACCTGGGACGTGCAGAAGAGCAGCCGGGTCGACGCGAAGACGCCATGGCTGCGGGAGGTCACGGCGAGCGGGACACAGGAGACGGCGTAGGCAGGGTCCGGGCCGGAGGCCGGTCACACGATCCGACTGTCATCCCCGCCCTGTGGACAACGCGCGAGCCCCCCGGCCGGTGTGCGTTACGTTCGAGGCGTGAACACCACCAGCCTCGAAGACGCCCAGGTGCCGGGCCCGGACGCCGCCCCCGGCCGGATCGTCCTGCTCACCACCAGCCACCGTGTCGCACCCGGCCTGCTGTCCTGGCCCGCCTGGCAGGCGCTGCGCGCCGCCGACCGCGTGCTGTGCGCGGACGGCGCCCATCCGCAGCTGCCCTACCTGCGCGAGGCCGGGACGGCAGTCGACGAGGCCGCCCCGACCGCCCAGGAACTCGTCGACGCCTGCGCCGGCGGGCACACGGTGGTGGTCGTGGCGACGGGCGAGGGCGAGCCGGCCCTGACGGACGGCCTGGCCCGCCTGGCCGGCACCGGCCGGGTCCGGATGCCGGAGCTGGAGCTGCTCCCCGCCTCCTACGACCTGCCCGGTGCCCGCCTCCTCGACCTCGTCCAGGTCATGGACCGCATCCGCGCCGAGTGCCCCTGGTCCTCCCGGCAGACCCACGAGGGCCTGGTGAAGTACGGCATCGAGGAGGCGTACGAACTCGTCGAGGCGATCGAGGCCGGCGACCGCGAGGAGCTGCGCGAGGAACTGGGCGACGTCCTGCTCCAGGTCGTCTTCCACGCCCGCATAGCCGAGGAGAACCCCGACGCCCCCTTCTCCATCGACGACGTGGCCGGCGGCATCGTCGCCAAGCTCATCCACCGCCACCCGCACGTCTTCGGTGACGCCACGGCCGAGACCCCCGAGGAGGTCAAGGAGCACTGGCTGCGGACCAAGGCGGCCGAGAAGCGGCGCACCTCCGTGACGGAGGGCGTCCCCCTCGGCCAGCCCGGCCTCGCCCTCGCCGCGAAGCTCTCCTCCCGGGTGCGCACCGCGGGCCTGGACGTGCCCCTGCCCCAGGGCGAGGGCATCGGCTACGACCTCCTGGCACTCGCGACGCGTGCCGAGGCGGACGGCGTCGACCCCGAGGCGGCACTGAGGGCGGCGGCACGGGCCTACCGGGACGCGATACGGGCCGCCGAGGGTGTGGCGGGCCGGCCCCGGCCCCCGAGGCACGCGCCGGAAGGCCCGGATACCGTCGGGGGGTGACCAACCAGCCCCACCCCCACGCGGCCCCCGGCACGCCCGGCGCGCCCGGCCCAGAACTCTTCACCTGGGAGTTCGCGAGCGACCCCTACCCGGCCTACGCCTGGCTCCGGGAGCACGCGCCCGTGCGGCGCACCAAGCTGCCCAGCGGGGTGGAGGCCTGGCTGGTCACCCGGTACGCCGACGCCAAGCAGGCGCTGGCCGACCCGCGGCTGTCGAAGAACCCCGCGCACCACGACGAGCCCGCGCACGCCAAGGGCAAGACGGGGATTCCGGGGGAGCGCAAGGCCGAGCTGATGACGCATCTGCTCAACATCGACCCGCCGGACCACACCCGGCTGCGCCGGCTGGTCAGCAAGGCGTTCACTCCGCGCCGCGTCGCCGAGTTCGCGCCGCGGGTACGGGAGCTGACGGACCGGCTCATCGACGGGTTCGCCGCGAAGGGCTCGGCCGATCTCATCCACGAGTTCGCCTTCCCGCTCCCCATCTACGCCATCTGCGACCTGCTCGGCGTCCCGCGCGAGGACCAGGACGACTTCCGGGACTGGGCGGGCATGATGATCCGGCACGGCGGAGGACCGCGCGGCGGGGTCGCGCGGTCGGTGAAGAAGATGCGCGGCTACCTCGCCGAGCTCATCCACCGGAAGCGCGAGGCGCTCCCGGCCGTACCGGCGCCCGGCGAGGACCTCATCTCCGGTCTCATCCGCGCCTCCGACCACGGGGAGCACCTCACCGAGAACGAGGCCGCCGCCATGGCGTTCATCCTCTTGTTCGCGGGGTTCGAGACGACCGTCAACCTCATCGGCAACGGCACCTACGCCCTGCTCACCCACCCGCGGCAGCGCCAGCTGCTGCAGGCCTCCCTGGCGCGCGGCGAACGGGACCTGCTGGAGACCGGTGTCGAGGAACTCCTGCGCTACGACGGCCCGGTGGAGCTCGCCACCTGGCGGTTCGCCACCCGGCCGGTCACCGTCGGCGGGCAGGACATCGCACCCGGCGACCCGGTCCTCGTCGTACTCGCCGCCGCGGACCGGGATCCCGAGCGGTTCGCTGACCCGGACGTCCTCGACCTCGGACGACGTGACAACCAGCACCTCGGTTACGGCCATGGAATCCACTACTGCCTCGGCGCCCCGCTCGCCCGGCTGGAGGGCCAGACCGCACTCGCCACCCTCCTCACCCGCCTTCCCGACCTCCGGCTCGCGGTGGAACCGGCCGATCTGCGGTGGCGTGGGGGACTCATCATGCGCGGACTGCGCACCCTGCCCGTGGAGTTCACGCCCGTGCGGTGACCGACGGGTGAGCGGGGAAGGGCCCGCGCGAAAGATGACACGCGCTCAACTTTGTGATCTTCACGTGATCTGCGCGGCATTAACTTGTGACAAGTGATCGTCTGCCGATACGTTCACTCGTCAGCGCGGCGTCTCTCCGCAGTCGCCGCGCTGGTCACTGCTGTCTTGCGAAAGGTCACCGCATGCTCTCCGGGAACGGTCGCCACCGTCGCCCCCGTCAGGCTCCGGCCCTCCTCGTCGCGGCCGGAGTGACCGGCTCCGCCATCGCCATCCCGCTGCTCGGCGCATCCGCGGCACACGCGGCCGACGGGACCACGTGGGACAAGGTGGCCGAGTGCGAGAGCGGCGGCTCGTGGAGTGCCAACACGGGTAACGGCTACTACGGCGGTCTGCAGATCTCCCAGGACGACTGGGACAAGTACGGCGGCCTCGCGTACGCCGCCGGCCCGGACGAGGCCAGCCGTTCGCAGCAGATCGCGGTCGCCGAGAAGATCCTCGCCGACCGGGGCACCGAACCCTGGACCACCTGCGCCCTGCTCTCCGGTCTCACGTCGAACTCCGGTTCGGTGAACGTGGACACGGGCGTCGGAGGGTCCGGATCATCCGGTTCCGGCGATTCCTCCTCTTCGTCCAAGTCGTCTGACGCGTCTGGCGTGAAGGGGTTCAAGAGCTCCAAGGGCTCCAAGGAGTCCGCGGATTCTTCGGACACTTCGTCTGGTTCATCGGGTTCGTCGGGATCGTCCGGTTCTGGTTCCAGCTCCTCGTCCTCGCGCGACTCGGGCGCCGGTGCCGCCGGCTCTCAGGATGCCGACGACTCCTCCGGCTCCACCGGTTCCGGCGCGTCGGACAAGTCGGCGTCCTCCGGTTCCGGGAAGCCCCAGGAGGGCGGCAGCTCGTCCTCGATGTCTCCCGAGATCGACAAGTCGGACGATTCATGGCAAACCGGCGGCTCTTGGAGTCTTGTGGACACCGGGGCGATCAGTGGCGGCCGTCATCGGGGCGACAGTGCGGACGAAAGCGTGACAAACGGTCAGGACGGCGCCACCTCCGGCCGTCACGCCGCACGCGACTACACCGTCCGCGCCGGTGACACCCTCGCCTCCATCGCCGACTCCCTTGACCTCGAGGGCGGATGGCGCGCGCTCTATGCCGCGAACAAGGACGCCATCGGGGCCGACCCGAACAACATCGCCGCCGGTCAGACCCTGGAACTGAGTGTCGAAACGGGTGCAAAGTAGCGGGAGTTGACACCCCATTTTGGGCTTGTTGTCCGGTTTGGTGAAAGTGTGGGATGAGTCTCAGAAGCCCTGATCGTCTTTGAAATTCGGCGGATCGCGTGTCTACGGTCGTGACCGCTCGCCAACGCGGGCCCCGGCCGCCGCAACGCCGAATCCTGCCAGCGGCTGCCCGGGAACAGTCGTCGCGTCAAGCGCCGTAGGCAGGAGCGGGGGACCCAAGGTAGGCGCCGGGCCCGGAGGTCGACAGACCACCGGGGACGGCTAGGGGTGGAGCCGTGCCTCGCACGAGAACCGTGCGAGTTACGGCCGGGCAACTCAACCGGCCCGAACCCGACAGCTCACCTCGCAGGCGTCGGTGAGGGGATCGATCCATGCTGTTTTCCGGCAAGGGCAAGCACCGCCGTCCGTCCAAGGCCGTCCGCGCCATCGCAGTCGCCGGTGTCACCGGCGCCGCCGTCGCCGCCCCGCTGATGGCGGCCGGCAACGCCTCCGCCGCCACCGCCTCCGAGTGGGACACGGTCGCCCAGTGCGAGTCCGGCGGCAACTGGTCCATCAACACCGGTAACGGCTACTACGGCGGTCTGCAGTTCTCCGCCTCCACCTGGGCCGCGTACGGCGGCACGCAGTACGCCCCCCAGGCCAACCAGGCCTCCAAGGCCCAGCAGATATCCGTCGCCGAGAAGGTCCTCGCCGCGCAGGGCAAGGGTGCCTGGCCGGTCTGCGGCAAGGGCCTGTCCGGCGCCGCCTACACCGGTTCGAGCAGCGGCTCCGCCGGCTCTTCGGGCTCCTCCGGCTCTTCGAGCTCCGCCGGTTCCTCGGGCTCCGCCGGCAGCACCAGCCGCTCGGCCGACCAGCAGGCCGCCTCCCGCTCCGCGGAGCGCCCGGCCGCCAAGAAGACCGTCACCACCCCGACCGGCAAGAAGGTCAAGAAGGGCGACGGCGAGTACAAGGTCGTCAAGGGTGACACCCTCAGCTCGATCGCCGCGAAGCACCACGTCGCCGGCGGCTGGCAGAAGCTGTTCCGGCTGAACAAGGACATCATCGCCGACGCCGACGTCATCTACCCCGGCCAGCAGCTGCACCTGAAGTGACACCCGGCTGGTAGCAGAGCCACAGCGCCCTCACATCCGTGGCCCCCATGATGGGACCCGTGAGGGTCCCGCCCCCGTCCCCCGTGGGGCTCCCCGCCCCGGTGCGTGTTCCCCCGCACGCACCGGGGCGGGGTTTTCTCTTCCCTCCTCCCCTCCCTCCTCCCCCTCCCCTCTTCTCCTCCCGCCCGTTCCCCTCCCTCCCGCTCCTTCTTGTCCTTCGACTTGTCCTTCGACTTGTCCTTCCGCACGAATTTGCCTCCCCGCCCTTTGTTCCGGGCAGGAACAATGTGTACCGTCGCCGTGTCCACGGGACGGTCGGTCGGCTGCTGACGCCCCGGGGACGGTTAGGCTCTAGTCGCAAGGCACACCAGCCCCGCACTTTCAGCGTCACATCCAAGAAGGAGATGCTCGTGCCGTCCATCGACGTCGTCGTAGCCCGGGAAATCCTGGACTCCCGAGGCAACCCCACGGTCGAGGTCGAGGTCGGCCTCGACGACGGCAGCACGGGTCGTGCCGCCGTCCCGTCCGGCGCCTCCACCGGCGCCTTCGAGGCCATCGAGCTCCGCGACGGTGACCCCAACCGCTACCTGGGCAAGGGCGTCGAGAAGGCCGTCCTCGCCGTCATCGAGCAGATCGGCCCGGAGCTGGTCGGCTACGACGCCACCGAGCAGCGTCTGATCGACCAGGCGATGTTCGACCTCGACGCCACCGACAACAAGGGCTCCCTGGGCGCCAACGCCATCCTCGGCGTCTCGCTCGCCGTGGCCCACGCCGCCTCCGAGGCCAGCGACCTCCCCCTCTTCCGCTACCTGGGCGGCCCGAACGCGCACCTGCTGCCGGTGCCGATGATGAACATCCTGAACGGCGGCTCGCACGCCGACTCCAACGTGGACATCCAGGAGTTCATGATCGCCCCGATCGGCGCGGAGTCCTTCTCCGAGGCGCTGCGCTGGGGCGCCGAGGTCTACCACACCCTGAAGAAGGTCCTGAAGTCCAAGGGCCTGGCCACCGGCCTCGGCGACGAGGGCGGCTTCGCCCCGAACCTCGAGTCCAACCGCGCCGCCCTCGACCTCATCATCGAGGCGATCAAGCAGGCCGGCTACATCCCGGGCGAGCAGATCGCGCTCGCGCTCGACGTCGCCGCGTCCGAGTTCTACAAGGACGGCAAGTACGAGTTCGAGGGCAAGTCCCGCTCGGCCGCCGAGATGACGGAGTACTACGAGGAGCTCGTCGCGGCCTACCCGCTGGTCTCCATCGAGGACCCGCTGTTCGAGGACGACTGGGCCGGCTGGAAGGTCCTCACCGACAAGCTCGGCGACAAGGTCCAGATCGTCGGCGACGACCTGTTCGTCACCAACCCGGAGCGCCTGGCCCGCGGCATCGAGGAGGGCACCGCCAACGCCCTGCTGGTCAAGGTCAACCAGATCGGCTCGCTGACCGAGACCCTGGACGCCGTCGAGCTGGCCCAGCGCAACGGCTTCAAGTGCATGATGTCCCACCGCTCCGGCGAGACCGAGGACGTCACCATCGCCGACCTGGCCGTCGCCACCAACTGCGGCCAGATCAAGACCGGTGCCCCGGCCCGCTCCGAGCGCGTCGCCAAGTACAACCAGCTGCTGCGCATCGAGGAGATCCTCGACGACGCGGCGGTCTACGCCGGCCGCAGCGCGTTCCCGCGGTTCCGCTCCGCGAACCAGTAGGCACGGCAAGGCGTCCGCCGAGGTCTTGGAGGGCTGACCCAACCGGTCAACCACGAGTGAGGCCTAGCCAGTCGTACGTACGTCCCCGTACCCGGTCCCGTACCGTGTCCGGGGACGTACGCACGTAGGAAACACCAGGGGAGGCGGAGAGCCAGATGGCCGCGAAGGAACGGGACCGTTTCTCCACCGCGACCAGGATCCGGCTGCTCGGCGAGCAGACGGCGGCCCGGGTCTACCGCTCCCAGACCAAACGGCAGGCCCACCGGTCCCGGCTCACCAGCCGGGCCGCGCTGCTCGCCCTCGTGGTGTGCACCCTGGTGGTGGCCCTGGCCTACCCGATGCGGCAGTACGTCTCGCAGCGCGCCCAGATCGCCGACCTGCAGCGGCAGAAGCAGCAGGCCGCGGAGCGGGTCGAACAGCTGCGCGACCTCAAGGCGCGGTGGCAGGACGACGCGTACGCCGAGCAGCAGATCCGGCGGCGGCTGCACTATGTGATGCCGGGGGAGACCGGATACGTCGTGATCGACCCGGACGCGACCAAGCAGGCGCGGGCCGACCTGGTGGCGGCCGACCGCCCCTGGTACGCGAACGTCTGGGACGGGGTCGACAAGTCCGACGCCTCCGACCAGTGAACCCACAGAGAGACTTTCGTACAGGCATGGAAACTCCCCCCCGCCGCCCGACCACCACCCCTCGGGGGCAGCGCTGCGCGCTGACGGTGTTCGATCTGCCCTCCACTCCGCGCACCGAGCCCACCGACGCCGACGTCGAGGCATTCCAGCTGCAGCTGGGCCGGCCCCCGCGCGGACTGCGCGCCATCGCGCACCGGTGCCCGTGCGGGCAGCCGGACGTCGTGGAGACCGCCCCCCGGCTGCCGGACGGCACGCCCTTCCCGACGCTGTACTACCTGACGTGCCCGCGCGCCGCCTCGGCGATCGGCACGCTCGAGGCCGACGGCGTGATGAAGGAGATGACGGAGCGGCTGGCCTCCGATCCGGGGCTCGCGGCCGCCTACCGCGCCGCGCACGAGGACTACATCCGGCGCCGCGACGAGATCGAGGAGCTGACGGGCTTCCCGAGCGCCGGCGGCATGCCGGACCGGGTGAAGTGCCTGCACGTCCTCGTGGCGCACTCGCTGGCGGCGGGGCCGGGCGTGAACCCCCTCGGCGACGAGGCGCTCGCGATGCTGCCGGAGTGGTGGCGCAAGGGGCCGTGCGTGACGCCTCCCGGGCCGCCGTCCGGCGAGGACTGGCAGGTGGAGACGGTGGAGGACGGCACCGGCCACTTCGCCTTCAAGCCGGTCGAAGGAGACGCCCTGTGACCCGCGTGGCCGCCATCGACTGCGGTACGAACTCCATCCGCCTGCTCGTCGCCGACGCGACCGTGTCCCGTGGCGCCTCCGGCGCGGGCGAGACCGGCGAACTCGTCGAACTGGACCGGCGCATGGTCGTCGTGCGGCTCGGGCAGGGCGTCGACCGCACCGGGCGGCTCGCCCCCGAGGCGCTGGAGCGGACCTTCGCCGCCTGCCGTGAGTACGCCGCGGCCATCAAGGAGCACGGGGCCGAGCGGGTCCGGTTCGTGGCCACCTCCGCCTCCCGGGACGCCGAGAACCGGGACGAGTTCGTGCGCGGGGTGGTGGACATCCTCGGCGTCGAGCCCGAGGTGATCTCCGGTGACCAGGAGGCCGCGTTCTCCTTCACCGGCGCCACGAAGGAGCTGACCGGGCAGGACCACCTCGACCGGCCCTTCCTGGTGGTGGACATCGGCGGCGGGTCGACGGAGTTCGTGGTCGGCGACGACCACGTGCGCGCGGCGCGCTCCGTGGACATCGGCTGCGTGCGCATGACGGAACGGCACCTGGTGCGGGACGGCAGGGTGAGCGATCCGCCCACCGAGGACCAGATCGCCGCGATACGGGCGGACATCGAGGCCGCCCTCGACCTCGCCGAGGAGACGGTCCCGCTGCGCGAGGCGCGCACGCTGGTCGGTCTCGCCGGGACCGTCACCACCGTGTCGGCGATCGCGCAGGACCTGCCCCGGTACGACTCCGCGGCCATCCACCACTCACGGATCTCCCTGGACCGGGTCCGCGAGATCACAAGAGGGCTGCTCCGCTCGACCCATGCCGAGCGGGCGGCGATCCCCTCCATGCACCCGGGCCGGGTCGACGTGATCGGCGCCGGCGCCCTGGTCCTGCTCGCGATCATGGAGCGGACCGGTGCCGAGGAGGTCGTCGTGAGCGAGCACGACATCCTCGACGGAATCGCCTATTACGCGGCCGAGACGCCGTCGTAGGCCACCCCGACGGGATCGCCCGGTCTTCGGCCCGACCGCCTACAGGTTGCGGTAGACGTCCCGCCGGTCGCCCACCTTGACGACGAGGATGACGAGTTCACCATCGTTGATCTGGTAGGCGACCCGGTAGCTTCCGACCCGGAGCCGGTAGAGCCCCGACGGGCCGGTGAGCTTCTTGACATCGGCGTCCTCGCGGTACGGGTCGTCGCCGAGCGCGGTCAGTGCGGTCAGGATGCGCATGGCGTCGGGCCGGCTGATGGCCCGGAGCTGCCGCTGCGCTGCCGTGGTGAACCGGAAGGCGTACTTCACGCCGCTTCGCCGTCGTGCTCGGTGAACAGATCCGCCAGCAGTTCCGCCATCGTCACGGTGGGACCGCCCTCGGCCAGGACCGCTTCGGCTTCGCGCGCCAGCATCACGTCGGCCGCTTCCTCCAGCGCCTCGAAGTCCGCGATCGGAACCACGGCCGCCACCGGAGCGCCGTTACGCGTGATGACGGTCGCAACGCCTTCCTCGGCCCGGTTGATGTGGTCGGCGAGGTGCGCGCGGGCTTCCCGTACGGTCACGGTGTTCTCAGTCATGGGATTAGTGTACGCATGCGCGTGTACACGTGGTCCGCCGCGGGGAGTCGCGTTCGTGGGCCATCCTCGGCGGCATCGCGGGGGCGGTGTTCCAGGCCTCTTTTGTTACCGATCGGTAGCCACCGGGTGAGCAGGTCGGACAACGTTTGAGCGCCACCGAGGGGGCCTGTCGGGCCCCTCCGTGGCGCTCCGCCGGAAAAGTTCGTGAAGTTCTTCACAAGGAATTCGGCCCGTCAGGGGGATCCCAGAGGTTCCCTTGAGCCGTTCGGGGGTTCAACAGGCCTGGGAGGGCCTTCGGCAGCGCTTCGCGGGGTGGCGTTCGGTGAGGGTTCGTGAGGGTCGTTTCCGGGCGCTCACAGGGGGTGCCGACAGGCGGAGAGGCAGCTCACGCGCCATTGACAACGGGTAGCGCCGACGACGGGTTCCCGTTCGCGATCATGACCTCCGTCACGCGGGTCGCGGAGGATAACACAGGCCCTCGGCAACCTTGTGAAGGGGCGCACGAGCCACCCCCCAGGGGCGGGTGGATACTCGATGCCATGAGCACCACGGAGCGTCCCAGGATCCTCGTAGTAGGCGGTGGGTACGTAGGCCTGTACGCAGCTCGGCGCATCCAGAAGAAGATGCGCTACGGCGAGGCGACCGTCACGGTCGTCGACCCCCGGTCGTACATGACCTACCAGCCCTTCCTGCCCGAAGCCGCCGCCGGCAACATCTCCCCTCGCCACGTCGTCGTCCCGCTGCGGCGCGTGCTGCCGAAGGCGGAGGTCCTCACCGGCCGGGTCACCACCATCGACCAGGACCGCAAGGTCGCCACGATCGCCCCGCTGGTCGGCGAGGCGTACGAGCTGCCCTTCGACTACCTCGTCGTCGCGCTCGGCGCGGTCTCCCGCACCTTCCCGATCCCCGGCCTCGCCGAGCAGGGCATCGGCATGAAGGGCATCGAGGAGTCCATCGGCCTGCGCAACCACGTCCTCGAGCAGCTCGACAAGGCCGACTCCACGACCGACGAGGAGATCCGCCGCAAGGCGCTCACGTTCGTCTTCATCGGCGGTGGCTTCGCGGGCGCGGAGACCATCGGCGAGGTCGAGGACATGGCCCGGGACGCGGCCAAGTACTACAAGAACGTGTCCCGCGAGGACATGCGCTTCATCCTCGTCGACGCCGCCGACAAGATCCTCCCCGAGGTCGGTCCGAAGCTCGGCCAGTACGGCAAGGAGCACCTCGAGGGCCGCGGTGTCGAGGTCTACCTGTCCACCTCCATGGACTCCTGCGTCGACGGCCACGTCGTGCTCAAGAACGGCCTCGAGGTCGACTCCCACACCATCGTGTGGACCGCGGGCGTCAAGCCCAACCCGGCCCTGGCCCGCTACGGCCTCCCGCTCGGTCCGCGCGGCCACGTCGACTGCGAGCCCACGCTCCAGGTCAAGGGCACGGACTACATCTGGGCCGCCGGTGACAACGCCCAGGTGCCCGACCTCGTCGGCCGCAAGGCGGGCAACGAGAACGCCTGGTGCCCGCCGAACGCCCAGCACGCGCTGCGCCAGGCCAAGGTCCTCGGCGACAACGTGATCTCCGGTATGCGGGGCTTCCCGCAGAAGGACTACTCGCACGCCAACAAGGGCGCGGTGGCCGGCCTCGGCCTCCACAAGGGCGTGGCGATGATCGTCATGGGCAAGATGAAGATCAAGCTCAAGGGCCGTCTCGCCTGGTACATGCACCGTGGCTACCACGGTCTGGCGATGCCGACCTGGAACCGCAAGATCCGCATCTTCGCGGACTGGACGCTCGGCATGTTCCTCAAGCGCGAGGTCGTCTCCCTGGGCGCCATGGAGAACCCGCGCGAGGAGTTCTACGAGGCCGCCAAGCCGGCCCCGGTCGCCGCCGCCGCGAAGACCGAGGAGAAGGCCAAGGCCTCCTGACCTGACCCGGTCACCGGACCGGACGAAGGACCTCCCGCCATCCGTGGTGCGGGAGGTCCTTCGGCGTTGTGGGCGCCCGACGTTGCGCGGAAAGGGTGTTTGCCCAGCCGTAACACCATTGCGGGACTGTGCCGTGGGCGTGCGGGTGTTTACGTGGGGGAGGACATTCCGGGGTTTCGTCGTCACGGAGGTGTGCGCCATGGCCGACGCCGCGTCGCGGCTCAAGAGCCTGCTCGAACAGTTGCTGGGAGTGCCGCTCCCGGTGCGTATCCGCGCCTGGGACGGTTCGCAGGCGGGACCGCCCGGCGCACCGGTGCTGATCGTCCGCAACCGCCGCGCCGTGCGCCGGCTGCTGTTCAAGCCGGGCGAACTGGGCCTGGCCCGCGCCTGGGTGGCAGGTGACCTGGAGATCGAGGGGGACCTGTACACGGCCCTGAAGCTGATGTCCGGCCTGGTCTGGGAGCGCGGGGAGGACGCCCGCACCCTCGTGCAGACGCTGCGCGACCCCGAGGCCAGGGCCGCCGCCCGCGGACTGCTCCGGCTCGCCGGACCCCCGATCCCGCCCGCGCCGCCCCGCGAAGAGGTACGCCGGCGCCGCCACCTGCACACCAGGCGCAGCGACAGCCGCGCCATCAGCCACCACTACGACGTCGGCAACGACTTCTACGAGATCGTCCTCGGCCCCTCCATGGTGTACTCCTGCGCCTACTGGGAGGAGGACGGCACCCTGGAGTCCGCCCAGCGCGACAAGCTGGAACTGGTCTGCCGCAAGCTCGCCCTGACCCCCGGTCAGCGCCTGCTCGACGTCGGCTGCGGCTGGGGCTCGATGGCGATCCACGCCGCCCGGGAGCACGGCGTGAGCGTCGTCGGCGTGACCCTCTCCCAGGAGCAGGCCGCGTACGCCCGCAAGCGGATCGCCGACGAGGGGCTCACCGACCGGGTGGAGATCAGGGTGCAGGACTACCGGGACGTCACCGACGGCCCGTACGACGCGATCTCCTCCATCGGCATGGCCGAGCACGTCGGCGCGGAACGGTACCTGGAGTACGCGAGGGCCCTGTACGCCCTGCTCAGGCCCGGCGGACGGCTCCTGAACCACCAGATCGCCCGCCGTCCGCATCGCGACGAGTCGGCGTACCACGTGGACGAGTTCATCGACGCCTACGTCTTCCCCGACGGCGAGCTCGCCCCCCTCGGCACCACGGTCACCCAGCTGGAGCGGGCCGGTTTCGAGGTCCGGGACGTGGAGTCGATCCGCGAGCACTACGCCCGCACCCTGCGCCGGTGGGTCGCCAACCTGGAGGCCGGCTGGCCGCGCGCGGTCCGGCTCACCAGCCCCGGCCGCGCCCGCGTCTGGCAGCTGTACATGGCGGCCTCCGCGCTCGCCTTCGAGGGCAGCCGCATCGGCGTCAACCAGGTCCTCGCGGTCCGTACCCCCGAGTCGGGCGAGTCGGGGCTGCCGCTGCGGTCCCGTACCTGGACCTGACTGCGCGCGGCCCCGCTCTCCGGCCGGGTCCGCGAGGACCGGAGGGGCCGGTGGGGAGCGGGGCCGCGGGCCGCCGTGCGGGCTACTCCGACTTGATGGCGTCCAGCATGTTCAGCCGGGCCGCGCGCCGGGCCGGCCACAGGGCCGCCAGGACGCCGACCGCGCCGGCCAGCAGCAGGAAGAAGGCGATCCGGGCCCACGGCACGACCAGTTCGTAGGTCGCCAGCTTCGTCCCGAGCAGCTCACCGGCCGCCCAGCCGAAGAACACGCCCAGGCCGATGCCCAGCACCGCGCCGAAGAGGGAGATCACCAGGGACTCCAGGCGGACCATCCGCTTGACGGCCTTGCGGTCCAGGCCGATCGCACGGAGCATGCCGATCTCCTGGGAGCGTTCGAAGACCGACATGGCCAGGGTGTTGACGACGCCGAGGACCGCCACGATCACGGCCATCGCCAGCAGGCCGTAGACCATGTTCAGCATCAGCGTGAACATCTTCGCGACCGAGTCGGACAGGTCCTTCCTGTCCTGGACCTGGATCGCCGGGTTGCTCCCCAGCGCCTTCTCCAGCCGGTCCTTGGCCGCGTCGGACGCGCCGCCCGCCGTCTTGACCATGACCCGCATGTCGGCCGGATCCGTCTGGTGCGGCGTCAGGGCCGTGGTGTCCAGCATGATGCCGTGGATCATCTGGTTGCCCTCGTACACCCCGGCGACCGTCAGCTTCTGCCGCTTGCCGTCCTCGTAGTGCACGGTGAAGTCCGAACCGGCCCTCCAGTGGTGGGACGTGGCGGTGTCGTCGTCGACGACGACCCGTGAGCCGCCCACCTCGAAGGATCCGTCCTCGACCTTCAGGTCGGTCAGCCGGCCGATGACCGGGCCGTTGACGCCGGTCAGGTACTCGGTCCGGCCGTCGATGCGGGAGGGCGCGTTGCGCAGCGGGCTGGTGGCGGTGACCCCGTCGGTGGCGGCGAGCTTGCCGGCCACGTCCGGGGAGAGTTCGGTGCCGCCCGCCATCGACACCACGTAGTCCGCGCGGATCGCCGCGCTCGCCATCTTGTCGATCGACTTCTGCAGGCTGCCCGCCATCACCGTCATACCGGTGATCAGGGTCAGGCCGATCATCAGAGCGGAGGCCGTGGCGGCCGTACGGCGCGGGTTGCGCACCGAGTTCTGCCGGGCCAGCTTGCCGGAGACCCCGAACGCGCGCAGTGCCGGCGCGGCGGCCGCGATCAGCGGGCGGGACAGCAGCGGGGTCAGCACGAACACGCCGGTGATCAGCAGGACGGCACCCAGACCCATCGGGGCCTGCCCGTCGGAGCCGTCCATCGTGGTGGCCGCCAGGACCACCGCCACGCCGGCCGCCGAGAACAGGGCGCCGATCGTGTTGCGCAGCACCAGCGACCTGGTGGTCGCCTTCGCGTGCACCGCGCTCATCGCGGCCACCGGCGGGATCTTCGCGGCGCGCCGGCCGGGCAGCCAGGCGGCCAGCATGGTGATCACGACGCCCACCGCGAGGGCGGCGACGACCGTGCCGGGCGTGACGACCAGCGGGCCGTCCGGGACGGTCGCGCCGAGCGAGTTCATCAGCGACCGCAGCCCGGCGCCGATGCCGATGCCGGCGGCCAGCCCGGTCACCCCGGCGACCGTGCCCACCACGAACGCCTCGATGAGTACCGAGCGGGTGACCTGGCGGCGGGAGGCGCCGACCGCGCGCAGCAGGGCCAGCTCCCTGGTGCGCTGGGCGACCAGCATGGTGAAGGTGTTGGCGATGATGAACGTGCCGACGAAGAGCGCGATGCCCGCGAAGACCAGCAGGCCCTGCTTCAGCCCGCTCATCGACGAGGCGATCGTGTCCGCCTGGTCGTCGGCGAGCGTGGTGCCGGTGGTGGTCTCCACCTCGTCCTTGGGCAGGGCATCGTCCAGTGCCTGCTTGAGCGCGCTCTGGCTGGTGCCCGGCTTCGCCTTGACGTCGATCTCGTCGTACGTGCCCGGCTTGCCGAACAGCTTCTGCGCGGTCGCCGTGTCGAACAGGGCGAGGCTGCCGCCGGCGGCGACGTTGCCGTCGTCGGTGGTGAAGATGCCGCTGACGGTCGGGGTGAGCACCGGGCCGTCGACGGAGATCCGCACGGTGTCGCCGACCTTGTAGCCGGCCCGCTCGGCGGTCCTGGAGTCGATCAGGACCTCGGTCCCGCCGCTCGGGGCGTGGCCGGCGACGAGCGGGTACCGGGCGTCCTTCGTGCCCCAGTAGTTCCCGCCCTCGGACTGCCAGCCGCCGCCGATCAGTTTGCCGTCCTTGCCGGCGATGGCGGTGAAGCCGGTGACGACGCCGGTCGCGGAGCCGGCCCCGGGGACCTTCGCGCTCCGCTCCAGCATCGCCTGCGTCAGCTCGGGGACCTTGCCGACGGTGTTGCCCCGGTCCGCCCGGCCCTCGGCCGTGACGGCGACGTCGACCTGGCCGAAGCCCTTGGCGGAGCTCTTCTGGTAGGCGTCGGAGATGGTGTTGGTGAAGACCAGCGTCCCGGACACGAACGCCACGCCGAGCATGACGGCGAGCACGGTCATCAGGAGCCGGGCCTTGTGCGCGAGTACGTTGCGCAGGGCGGTGTGGAACATCAGTTCGTACGGCCCTTCGCGTCGGACCCGGAGGTCTGGGGGGTTCCCCCGGGAAGACGCCGCATCGTGTCGAGGACGGAGTCCGCCGTGGGTCCGTACACCTCGTCGACGATCCGGCCGTCGGCCAGGAACACCACGCGGTCCGCGTACGCCGCGGCCACCGGGTCGTGGGTGACCATCACCACCGTCTGGCCCAGCTCCCGCACCGAGTTGCGCAGGAAGCCCAGTACCTCGGCGCCCGAGCGGGAGTCGAGGTTTCCGGTGGGCTCGTCGCCGAAGACGATGTCGGGCCTGGAGGCCAGGGCGCGGGCGACGGCGACGCGCTGCTGCTGGCCGCCGGAGAGCTGGGACGGCCGGTGGCTCAGCCGCCCGGACAGTCCGACCATCCGGATCACCGTGTCCAGCCACTGCTGGTCCGGCTTGCGGCCCGCGATGTCCATCGGGAGGGTGATGTTCTCCAGCGCCGTCAGGGTCGGCAGCAGGTTGAACGCCTGGAAGATGAACCCGATCTTGTCCCGGCGCAGCTTGGTCAGCTGCTTGTCCTTCAGGGAGCCCAGCTCCGTGTCGCCGATGCGCACGGACCCGGAGGAGAAGGCGTCCAGCCCGGCCACGCAGTGCATCAGCGTGGACTTGCCCGACCCGGAGGGCCCCATGATCGCGGTGAACTCGGCCTGCCGGAAGTCGACCGAGACCCGGTCGAGGGCGGTCACCCGGGTCTCACCCTGCCCGTAGATCTTCGACAGCTCCGTGGCGCGTGCGGCCACGGTGGTGGTCCGGCCGGCGGTGGGTGTGGTGGTCACGGGACGGTGCTCCTGTCAGGACGACGGCGTTCACGGGGACGCGATCCATCGTCGCGGCCCCGTGGCGTCCCGAAGTCACCCCCTGTTCCCGTTCCGGGGGCCGCCTGCGGTCGGACGGGGCGGCGTCACGTCATACCTGGGGATGACGGCCGACCCTGAGCGGTGGTCCGGAGGGGGCGGGCGGGAAGGCCGGGGCGGGACCGCACACCCTGTCGAGAACAGGTGGGGCCCCCTTGTTCGTACGGTGAAATTCCGTCATTCCGCGTACGCGCGCACCCCCCGCACGCAAGGCTATTGGCAAGTGCGGATGGCCTGTGCAGGAGCCTGACGCTCCCTCAGACCTCAATAAAATAAGACAACATCGAACTCCCCGCCCGCTGTTCGGGGGATGTATCCCGATAGGGTCAGAACCTCGAAGCGGAGCCCATGGCCTGCCCGGATGGTGGAATGCAGACACGGCGAGCTTAAACCTCGCTGCCCCTCGCGGGCGTACCGGTTCAAGTCCGGTTCCGGGCACCTTCCATGTCTGCGGCGTGCCGACGCAGGCCTGCGCCTCCTCGTTCGTTCCCAGGGCCGCGCTCAGTACGGCGACGGCCCGGGCGACGGCCACCCGCCCCGGTGGTGATCGCGTCCCCCGGGGTCGTCATCCTTCGTAGACGGTCAGTACCGCGCCCCCGATCTCGATCCGCCGGCCCGCTCGCATGCCGTTGCGGCGGAGCGTTTCCCGACAGGTGTGGAACAGGCGGAGTTCCTCCGCGTCCAGGATGGCGGCGGCCAGGTCCAGCAGGCCGGCGACCGCCTCCGTGGTGAGCACCTCGGGCAGGTCCCCGGACAGCAGGACGACCGATTCACCGGCGGGCCCCCGGACCACGGCCGTGGTCGGCCCCCCCATGCACGAACAACACACTTCCCCCCACAGAGCCCGTGGTCGTGCGGCTCTCGCGCCTCGGGCAGGACGAGAGACCAGCGGGGGATCTCGGTGGATTCGGGCGGTGTCGGATTCTTTTTCCGAGTCGGTGGTGGAGCGACCGTCCGATGACGTCGGACGGTCGGGCCGGCCGGAAGCCCGGTCACGTCTCCCGCGGTGAGCGGTCCAGCAGGGAATCCACCAGGGCGGCGACATGGCGGCGGTCGTCGGCCGACAGTTTCTGGACACTGGCGATGAGCAGATCCACCCCGGGGTCGTAGCGCCGCGACGCAGTCGCACGTGGCGGTCGCGTCGGACCATGTGTTCAGCCACGCCGACCGGGCGCACCACGCGCAGGCGAAGGACTCCTTCACCATCCGCCAGTTCGGCGACATGGACGCCACCGCCGTGCGCAACCAGGCCAACGCGGTCTCGGCGGGCTGCTCGGCCGACGACCACTGCCGGTCGGTGGCGCTGTCCTTCCAGATCGTCACGGTCGCGGGGGAGCACACCCGGCTGGACGCCGCGAACTTCAGTGACGCGGCGAACAGGAAGTGCACGGGCTGTCAGACCCTGGCCGGCGCCTACCAGTTCGTCGTCTCCACGCCCACCGTGTTCACCCTGGACGGCACCGCCCGGGGCAAACTCGCCGACATCCACCGCCGGCTGGACGGGCTGACCCGGTCCACGCTTCCGGCAGCCGACCTGAAGTCGAAGGTCGACGCTCTCGCCGTGGAGGTCACCGGTGTCCTCCACGACGCGGCGGCGCAGGCCCCGAAGGGCGACACGCGGCCCGACGTGACCCTGCACCGCCACCTCGACGGCTGGCCGGGCCACTGACCGAGCCCCGCCGTCACCCCCCCACCCTCCGCCGGGCCCGCGCTTTTGACCGCGGGCCCGGCGGACGGCTGTGCGCGGGCCGCCGGAACCGGCCCGGCCGCGCGGCCGTCCGTCCGTGTCCGGTTCCGGCTGTGTACCGGTTCGGTGAGGAATGGATCGCTCCGTGGCCGGGAATCACGCTTGCGCGTAGCGTGTTGGCCAGCACGGGCAGGGAAAGATCCTCCTCAAGTACTAGGATCCTTCCTTTGCCAATCCATTACTCTTGAGCCAAGGCCACGAAGGGTGGCCATGGAGGAGTGAAATGAGGAGCAGCAACCCGGTCTTCTCGCGACGGGGGTTCAGCCGCGACAACGGCTACGCGGGCTTCAGCACCGCGCCGCAGGCCGGGTACGCGCAGGGCAACCCGTACGCGCAGAACCCGTACGCGACCAACCCGTACGCCCAGACGGACCAGCAGTACGGCGCCCCGCCGCAGGCCCCGGTCTCCACCGGCCGGATGACGATGGACGACGTCGTCATGCGCTCGGCCACGACGCTCGGCACCGTCGCCCTCGGCGCGGTCCTCGCCTGGGCCCTGCTTCCCGTCTCGGCCGGCAGCTACGGCCTGGCGATCGTGTCCGCGCTGGTCGCGATGGTCCTGGCGCTCGTCCAGAGCTTCAAGCGCACCCCGTCGCCCGCGCTGATCCTGGGATACGCCGCCTTCGAGGGCGTCTTCCTCGGCGTGATCAGCGAGATGTACAACAGCCAGTGGAGCGGCGCCCCGTTCCAGGCGGTGCTCGGCACGATGGCGGTCTCGGCCGCCACCCTGCTGATCTACAAGGCGGGCTGGATCCGCGTCACCGCCCGGTACGCCCGGATCGGTCTGGCCATCGCCATGGCGTTCGTGCTGGTCATGGCGGTCAACCTGTTGCTGGTCGTGTTCGGCGTCGCCGAGGACGGCGGTCTGCGCAGCTTCGGCCCGCTGGGCGCGGCCGTGGGCATCCTCGCGGTGCTCATCGGCGCGTTCTTCCTGACCCTCGACTTCAAGCAGATCGAGGACGGCATCGCGTACGGCGCCCCGCGCCAGGAGGCCTGGCTGGCCGCGTTCGGCCTCACCCTGACCCTGGTGTGGATCTACGTGGAGATGCTGCGGCTCGCGGCCATCTTCAGCAGCAACGACTAGCGGCCGGCGGTCGTCGCAAGGGCCCCGGGTTCCGCCCGGGGCCCTTCGTCATGCGTGGGTTCGGGATACGTGGACTCGTCGGTTCTGGGTGCGCGGCCGGGGCCGGTCCAGTCGCCCTAGCGCAGCTTCCGCGCGGCCCTCCTCAGGTCGTACTCATGGACGATCGCCTTGGCGTGGCCGTACGCGAGGTTGTGCTCGTGCCGGAGCCAGCTGACCTTTTCCTCGAAGCGGAAGAGAGCGGGTCCGTCTTCGACGGTGCGCAGCCAGTCGGAGACTTCACGACCGGTGCACTGGGGGATGCGGGCGAGCAGGTTGCGGTGGGTCTCCTCGGAGAAGAGTTGGGACATCGGCGCCTCCGAACGCAAAGGGGATGTAAGCCGGTCCTTCAGGTCACCGTGCCCTAGCGTTGGCGTGTTGGCAACAGTCCCGCTGGGACGCGTTACGCTCACGGCGTGGTTGATACGACGCCCCTGACCCGTGCCGTGGATCATTTCGCCGACCGGCTGCGGGCGGCGCCGCAGTCCCGACTCCAGCGGGGCGCCGCCGCCGAGGCCCTGCGACTGGCCCGTGAGCTGGCCGGGTGGGCCCAGCGGCTCGAGGATCCCTCCGGGGAGCCCCGGGAGATGCCGGACGCGGGGATGTTCGCGGCGGCCGACCAGATCACCGTGGCCGGGCACGACCTGTCGCTCGTGCTGCCGGGCGACGCCGAGGTCGACGAGGCGGTACGGCTGGTGGCGGAGGCGCAGAAGAGGGCGGGGGTCTGAGGCGCCGGCGCCTCAGCGCGAGGCGATGACCCGGTCCGCCAGGATGTAGACGCTCTCCTCGCCGCACGCGAAGGTCAGCGTGTACGCGCCCGAGATGCCGGAGCCGCCCAGCAGGTACGGCCGCTCGCCGGCGCGCAGGGCCGTTGCCAGGTGTTCGGCGGTCTCGCGGTGGCCGGGGGTCATGCACAGGGTCGTGCCGTCGGCGAAGACGTACACGTCGAGGGTGCCGAGCGGTCCGGGGCGCACGTCGGTCAGTTCCGTGCGGGACTCGGCGAGCTCTTCGAGGACGCTGACCGTGCGCTCGTGGTCGCCCACGAGGGGCGACTGGACCGGGACGAAGTCGGGGTGGGAGGGGTGGCGGCGGCGGGCCGCGGCCAGCTCCGGGGATTCCCCGGCGAACTCGTCGGCGTCCGCGCCGGACTCCGCCACCGGCTCCAGACCGGCGAAGTCGGCCGGGCGGGGCAGGAACAGCTCACTGTCGGGGAGACCGAGCAGGGTCGGCGCGTCGGAGACCTCGCGGGCCTCCTGGGCGGCCCAGAACGCGCGCGCCTCGGCCAGCTCGCGCTCCCGCTCCTCGGCGAGCGCCTCGGCCACGGCCGTGCGTATCTCCTCGGCGTCCGCGGTCCGGGCGGCGGGCAGCAGGGCGCGGGTGGCGGCTGCCTGGCTGTCGGCGTTCTCGGCGTTCTCGGCGAGCTGCGTGCGCAGGGCCTCGAGCTGCCGGCGCAGGCCCATGAGGGTGCGCAGGACGGCGACGCCCACGGCGCCGGTGGCGGCCGTGGTGACCAGCAGGGCGATCGGCATGGCGCTCACTGACGTACTCCCGGTTAAAAGTCGACCCCCGACTTCCTACATCAGCTTGAAGGGTGGATTAACCAGCTGTCAGTGCGTAACGTCACGAAATGGACAGATCTCTGTCTCGGAGTTCATGCGTACAGCCGCTCTGACCAGCCTTGACGCCTCCCGGGCGGGAGATAGGTCACATCCTGGAGGAGATTGGATCACAAACCGGCCCGGCGTTCGAGGTTTTCTCGAAGGCCGGGCCGGAGGGTCACGTTGGGTCCGGTGACCGTTACTTCAAGGCTGCCGCTCGGCCGCTCAGCCGATCCGCTCGATGACCATGGCCATGCCCTGGCCGCCGCCCACGCACATCGTCTCCAGGCCGAACTGCTTGTCGTGGAACTGGAGCGAGTTGATGAGCGTGCCGGTGATGCGGGCGCCGGTCATGCCGAACGGGTGGCCGACGGCGATGGCGCCGCCGTTGACGTTCAGCTTGTCGAGGTCGATCCCGAGGTCGCGGTAGGAGGGGATCACCTGGGCGGCGAAGGCCTCGTTGATCTCGACCAGGTCGATGTCGTCGATGGTCAGGCCCGCGCGCCGGAGGGCCTGCTTGCTGGCCTCGACCGGGCCGAGGCCCATGATCTCGGGGGACAGGCCGGAGACGCCGGTCGACACGATGCGGGCGAGCGGGGTCAGGCCCAGCTCGCGGGCCTTGGTGTCGGACATGATGACGAGCGCGGCGGCGCCGTCGTTCAGCGGGCAGCAGTTGCCGGCGGTGACCAGGCCGTCCGGGCGGAAGACCGGCTTGAGGCCCTGGACGCCCTCCAGGGTGACGCCGGCGCGCGGGCCGTCGTCCTTGCCGACGACCGTGCCGTCGGGGAGGGTGACCGGGGTGATCTCGCGCTCCCAGAAGCCGTTCTTGATGGCTTCCTCGGCGAGGTTCTGCGAGCGGACGCCGAACTCGTCCATGTCCTGGCGGGTGACGCCCTTGACGCGGGCCAGGTTCTCCGCGGTCTGGCCCATCGCGATGTACGCGTCCGGGACCAGGCCGTCCTCGCGCGGGTCGTGCCAGGTGGTGCCCTCCTGCTCCGCGACGGCGGCGGTACGGGCCTCGGCCTCGGCGAAGAAGGGGTTGTGGGTGTCCGGGAGGCTGTCGGAGTTGCCCTTGACGAACCGGGAGACCATCTCCACGCCGGCCGAGATGAAGACGTCGCCCTCGCCGGCCTTGATGGCGTGCAGGGCCATGCGGCTGGTCTGCAGCGAGGAGGAGCAGTAGCGGGTGATCGTGCAGCCCGGCAGGTGGTCCATGCCCATCTGCACGGCGACGATCCGGCCGAGGTTGTTGCCCTGCTCGCCGCCCGGGAGGCCGCAGCCGAGCATCAGGTCGTCGATGTCCTTCGGGTCCAGCTCGGGGACCTTCGCCAGGGCGGCCTGGATGATCGTGGCGGTCAGGTCGTCCGGGCGCAGGTCCTTGAGGGAGCCCTTGAAGGCGCGGCCGATGGGGGAGCGGGCGGTCGACACGATGACGGCTTCGGGCATCACGGCTCCATTGGCATGCGGGGAGTTGGCAGGCGGCTTCCTGCGAAGTTACCCGTACGTATGGCCGGGGTCACGGGTGTCACGGTGTGACCCTGGCCGCAGTTTCTAAGCGCTTGCTTGCCTGTCGGGCCACGGTGCCGAAGGCGCCGGGGGTCCCGCAGGCGCCGGGGGTGCCGAGGACGCCGGCTCGGACACCGCCTCGCAGACCGGACCGGGCTCCGGCACCCCGCGCCTGCGCCGCCGCTTGAGCAGGGCCCACGGGCCGCGGGGGCCGGTCGGCATGGCCGCCGTGACCTCCGTGCCGGCCTCGTCCACGGCCTCCGCCGCCGCGCGGGCCACCGGGAGGAAGCCCTCGCGCCGGGTGAGGTCCGGGCGCTCCTCCTCCGCCGGCCACAGGCCGAGCGCGGCGCAGACGGTCGGCAGGACCGCCATCGCCGCCGTGGCGTAGCCCTCGGCGGAGGGGTGGTAGTTGTCCGGGCCGAACAGCTCACGCGGGTTCGCGGCGAACTCGGGCCCGAGCAGGTCGCCCAGCGACACGGTGCGGCCGCCCTGCTCGACCACCCCGATCGTCTGCGCGGCCGCCAGCTGCCGGGAGGCGCGGCGGGCCAGCCAGCGCAGGGGCTGCTGCACCGGCTCGATGGTGCCCAGATCGGGGCACGTGCCGACCACCACCTCGGCACCGGCCGTACGCAGCCGCCGTACCGCCGACGCCAGATGACGGACCGAACGGGTCGGGGGCATCCGGTGCGTGACGTCGTTCGCGCCGACCATGATCACGCAGATGTCGGGGACGGCGGACGGATCGGCGAGCACCAGGCCCACCTGGCGGTCCAGGTCGTCCGACTGCGCGCCGGGCAGCGCGACGTTGCGCAGCTCCACCGGCCGCTCCGCCACCGCCGACAGGCCCGAGGCGAGCAGCGCGCCCGGTGTCTGGCCGGCCCGGTGCACCCCCTGGCCCGCGGCCGTGGAGTCGCCCAGCATCATCAGGCGCAGGGGCGGTTCACCGGGGAAGTCGTAACCGGCGCCGTACAAGCCGTCCGCCACCGGCACGCGGCCGCTCGAACCGTTGCCCACCTGCCGTCTGGCCAGTCGCAGCTCGGCCAGCACCACACCGACGGTGGCCGCGCCGACCAGCCCGACCCCGCCGCCGCCGTACGCCGCGCCGGCCGCGATCCGCCGGGCCACTCTCGCCCTGGACATGCTCGTCATGCCTCGCCGCCACCTCCTCGAAGCCGTACACCCACTCCTTGCCCCGTACAGCCGGTGCGCCAATCTCAACGCGGAGTGAACGCCCGCCGCGGCGCCGTCGTGGGCCGTAGGCTGGCGGAACCAATCACGACCACCTCTTTGTGCGGCAACCGGAGACAACGGTGCAATTCCACGACTCGATGATCAGCCTCGTCGGCAACACCCCGTTGGTGAGGCTCAACAATGTGACCAAGGGGATCCGGGCGACCGTCCTGGCCAAGGTGGAGTACTTCAACCCGGGCGGTTCCGTGAAGGACCGCATCGCCCTGCGCATGATCGAGGCCGCCGAGCAGAGCGGAGAGCTGAAGCCGGGCGGCACCATCGTCGAGCCGACCAGTGGCAACACCGGCGTGGGCCTGGCCATCGTGGCCCAGCAGAAGGGGTACAAGTGCATCTTCGTGTGCCCCGACAAGGTGAGCACCGACAAGATCAACGTGCTGCGGGCGTACGGCGCCGAGGTGGTCGTGTGCCCGACCGCCGTGGCACCCGAGCACCCTGACTCCTACTACAACGTCTCCGACCGGCTGGTCCGCGAGACGCCCGGCGCCTGGAAGCCCGACCAGTACTCCAACCCCAACAACCCGCTCTCGCACTACCACTCGACCGGGCCCGAGCTGTGGGAGCAGACCGAGGGGAAGATCACCCACTTCGTGGCGGGCGTCGGCACCGGCGGCACCATCTCCGGCACCGGCCGCTACCTGAAGGACGTCAGCGACGGCAGGGTCAAGGTCGTCGGCGCCGACCCCGAGGGCTCGGTCTACTCCGGCGGCTCCGGGCGGCCGTACCTCGTCGAGGGCGTCGGTGAGGACTTCTGGCCGACCGCCTACGACCGGACGGTGGCGGACGAGATCGTCGCCGTGTCCGACAAGGACTCCTTCCAGATGACCCGGCGGCTGGCGAAGGAGGAGGGCCTGCTGGTCGGCGGGTCCTGCGGGATGGCCGTCGTGGCCGCGCTGCGGGTCGCCGAGCGGCTCGGCCCGGACGACGTCGTGGTGGTCCTGCTCCCGGACAGCGGGCGCGGCTACCTCAGCAAGATCTTCAACGACGAGTGGATGGCGGACTACGGCTTCCTCGAGGACGAGGGCCCCAGCGCCCGCGTCGGCGACGTCCTCCAGGACAAGGCCGGCGGCTCCATCCCGTCGCTGGTCCACATGCACCCCGACGAGACCGTCGGCCAGGCCATCGAGGTGCTGCGCGAGTACGGCGTCTCGCAGATGCCGGTGGTCAAGCCGGGCGCCGGCCACCCGGACGTGATGGCCGCCGAGGTCGTCGGTTCGGTCGTGGAGCGGGAGCTGCTCGACGCGCTGTTCAACAAGCGGGCCTCGCTGGAGGATCCGCTGGAGAAGCACATGGGCGCCCCGCTGCCCCAGGTCGGCTCCGGCGAACCGGTCGGGGACCTGATGTCGGTGCTCGGCACGGCGGACGCGGCGATCGTCCTCGTCGAGGGCAAGCCGACCGGTGTGGTCAGCCGGCAGGACCTGCTGGCCTTCCTCGCCAAGGGCGGGAAGCAGTAGCGAACGTCCGGTGAGCCGCCCGTGACGCGACGGAACGTGCGGTGTCCCACCCAGGCGGTGGACTTCGCGGAAGTGGTACGAGCGCGTCACGTGTACGCAGCACCCTCTTAACACGCGTCCGGCAGATTATGGGTGTCGGCAGGGCGGGAGCGGCTCCCCGCACCGGCCGGCGCCCAGCGGCGCCAAGGACCTCCGGAGCGGCTCCCGGACCTCCAAGGACGCCATGGACGCGCAAGCCCGGCCCTGACCCGGCCCGCGTCCCTCGCGGGGACCGCCGTCGTCCCGCCCCCCGGCAACGGGGGTGCGGCGGTCCCCGCGCACAGCTTTTGCAGCGGGCGGGACTCGACTCCCCACGGCCCGGCATCGCCGGCCGTCCCGCCGTCTGCGAGCCCGGCCCGGGGGCCTACGCCACGATCGTCCGCTCCGGGTCCGCCGGGACGGTCAGCGTCTCGTACGGAAGGGGCAGCAGGCCGGCCACCGGGTGCCGGATCTTCGGGTCACCGACATCGAGCCGTGGCTGACGCGGAGCGAACTCGGGACGCACGCGGGTGGGCAGCGCGGTGCCGACCGCGGAACTCGACGGCGTGTTCGAGGGGCTCGGCGGGCCGGCCTCCGAGGAGGTCGCGGACGCCGTCGCCTACGTGACGAGCCGGCCCCGGCCCGTGACCCTGCGGCAGATCATGGTGCCGCCCACCCGGCAGGCGTGAGGGACCCTCCGTCAGCCCTCCCAGCCGGAGTCCTGGGAGGAGGAGCGGCGCCGGTGGCCGAACAGGCCCGGGTTGGCACGGGCCGCCTGCACCGCGTTGACGCCCACGACGCCCACCCAGGCGGTCAGCAGGCCGGGCAGGTGCGCGACGCCGCCGCCGATCGCCGACAGCGGGACCGCCAGCACCAGCGAGACGATGCCGAAGCCGAAGCGCTCACCCCAGGAGTCGTCGTTCTTCGGCTCCCGGCTGCCCCGGGCGACCTGGAGCTGCTGCTCGGCCAGCTGCCGGCGCACCCGGCGCTCCACCGTGCCGTCGATGCGCTGCTCGACCTTCTCCAGGAACGAGTCCACCAGCGCGGACTCGTACTCCTCCCCCAGCTCCCGGCGCGCCTGCAGCGTGGCGTCGAGTTCTTTCCTCAGGTCGGCGTCCCGCGCCTCCATAGCGGTCATGAGGACACGGTAGAAAGCCGGGAGACCCGCCGCACTGGGGCTAACCCCCCTGTCGGGGAGGTGGCGGTACCGCTTGCCGTGCTGCATACACTCATGCAAAATCCTCAGCGACTGAATAGAGGCGAGGGGGAGCCCGTCATGAGCGTGACCGACAGTCCTGCCGCCCGCTTGCAGGCGCTCTTCGAGGGGCACCGGCTCACGCCGACCCAGCGGCGCATCGCGCACAGCATGGTGCGGCGGGCCGGCGACGTGCCTTTCCTGTCCAGCGTGGAACTGGCCGAACTGGCCGGGGTCAGCCAGCCCTCCGTGACCCGCTTCGCGGTCGCCCTCGGCTTCGACGGCTACCCGGCCCTGCGCAAGCACCTGCGCGACGTCGTGCCCGCCGAGCCGGCGGCGGGCACGACGTCGTACAACGAGTACCAGCAGGCCGTGGAGAACGAGATCGAGAACCTGCGGCACCTCGCGGAGCTGCTGGCCGATCCGGGCCCGGTGCGGCGGGCCGGCCGGCTGCTCGCCGCCTCCCGCCCGCTGCCGGTGCTCGGGCTGCGCGCCGCCGCCTCCCAGGCGTACGGCTTCGCGTACTTCGCCGCCAAGGTCCATCCGGACGTCCGGCTGCTCGACGAGGGCGGCACCATGGTCCACGACCGCATCGACGCGGCCGTCCGGGCCGGTGCCACCGCGCTGCTGTGCTTCGCGCTGCCCCGGCACCCCCGCGAGGTCGTCGACACCCTCGGCTACGCCAGGGAGGCGGGCCTGACCGTGGTCACCGTCGCCGACTCGGCGTTCGCGCCGGTCGCCAAGGTGTCCGACCTGCTCCTTCCGGCCGCCGTCGGCACGGGCCTGGCCTTCGACACCGCGTGCGCGCCGATGCTGCTCGGGCGGGTGCTGCTGGAGGCCATGTGCGACGACCTGCCGGACGCCCAGGCGCGGCTGGAGGAGTTCGACGCGCGGGCGGCGGCGCGGGGGCTGTTCGTGGAATGATCCGGCGTTCCTGGCCCTGTTCTCAGACTCGTCTCACCTTCGCTCGCTAGCGTCCCGGCACACGGACGGGACCGAGACCGGCGAGGAGGCTGTGGACATGACGCGTGGAGGACAGGGACTGGCCCGGGTGGCCGTCGTCGTACGGGCCGGGGCGGCGCCGCTGTGGTGGCTCGGGGTGATCGCGGCCGGCGTCGGGGTACTGCCGCCCGGGGTGACCGGGCGCCGGATCGGCGTGCTCGCGGGGGCCGCGTTGTTCCTCGTCGCCGCCGCCGTGGTGGCCCTCGCGCACCGCGGGCGGTACGCCGCTCTCACCCGCGGGGTGGCCCGCGCGGGCAGGCACGACGTGCTCCAGGACCGCGCGGTGACCGTGCGCAACTGGCGCCGGGGGCACCGCTGGTGGCTGCTGCTGGCCTTCCTCGCCGCGCTCGGCAGCGCCTTCGCGGTGCCCTCGGCCGGAGGGCTGCTGCTGGCCGGGACCGGCGCCGGGCTCAGGCTGAAGGCGGCCTGGCTCGGGCGGCGCGAGCGGGCCCTGGACCTGCTGCTGTGGGTCCGTGTCGACTGGCTCGGCAAGCGCGGCGGCCGCCCCGCGGGCAAGGCCGTCAAGGCCTACCGCGGTACGGGCATCGCGGCGGGCGACGCGGCCCCGGGCGGGGCCCGCCGCCGCACCGCGGCGCTCGTCTGACCGCCGCCCGGGCCGCGCTCAGGCCGCGCTCAGACCTCCAGTTCCTCCTCGATCTTCTTCAGCTGGTGCCGGGCCATCGCCAGGTTGGCCCGGCCGGCGTCCAGCACCAGGTAGAGGAACAGGCCGTTGCCGCCGCGCCCCTTGAGCAGCCGGATCAGGTGGTACTGGTTCGACAGGGTGATCAGGATGTCCTCGATCTCGCCCTTCAGCCCGAGGTGCTCCATGGTGCGCATTTTGGCCCGGATGACGTCGGTGTTCCCGGCGGCGGCCACGTTGAGGTCGAAGCTCTTGCTGCCGCCCATCGTGCCCAGCGCCATCCCGCTGGTGTAGTCGACGAGGGCGACGCCGGTGGCGCCCTCGATGGAGGCGAGGCATTCCTTCAGCGCGGTCTCGGTGTTGGCCATGGTGTGTCGTGTTCCTTTCGGCTGTTCAACTGTCGGTTGCGGTGCGCGCGTCGGTGGCCGCGGCACGTGGCGTACGCGTGGGTCTGAGGGGCCGTGCGGTGCTGGTCCGGGCGGGCGGCCGGGCGGGCGGGCCGGCCTCGGCGGCCCTGGCGGCCGCCTCCGCCGCGTCGACCAGCTCCCCGATCCGGGCGCCCGCGCGGCGGCCCTCCAGGTGCAGCCGGCCGACGTTGACCCGGTCCTCGGCGAGCAGGGTCAGGACGGCGGTGCGGCCGGCCGCGTAGGTGGCGACGTAGCCCTTCTCGCCGCGGACCAGCAGTTCCCGGAAGCCGCCCTGCCCGGTGGCGTCGGCGACCCGGACGGCGACGCCGAGCGCCGCCGCGGTGAGCGCCGCCAGGCCGTCGGGGTCGGCGCCGGGGGTGTCGTGCGCGACGACGAGGCCGTCGACGCCGGCCGCCAGGGCGCCGGTCAGCTGGGGGACGCGGCTGCGCAGTCGCCGTAGTTCGTCCAGGATCGCGTGGATCTCTGGCTCGGCCGCCATCAGGTGTCTCCTCTCGGCGGGGCGGTGCCGTTCAAAGGGCCTCCAGCGCATCCCTGAGCCTCTTCAGCAGCGCGATGTCGGGGTCGGTGACCGGGGGTGAGGGTGGGGGCGGTGGGTGAGCCGGTGGGTCCGGCGCCGCCGGGTCCGGCACCACCAGGCCCGCCGCCGCCAGCCGCCGTACGTCCATCAGGGTGTGGAAGGCGGGCCGGCCCAGCTCCAGCGCGATGCCCGCCGCCGTACGGTCGCCGTTCACCCGCGTCAGCACCGCCCGCTGACGGGGCGTGACCTGCGGGGCCGTGGCCGGGTCGGCCCGGATCAGCGGCGCGCTGTCGGTCGCCGGGTCCGGCCAGACGCGGTGCAGCAGCAGGCGGCGGCGCAGGGTCTCCCGCTCCAGCGCGGTGACCGGGACGGGGCGCAGGGCGGCCGGGGCGGTCACCGGCCCGTACCGGAAGTGGCCGGGGGTGCCGCTCGGGGCCAGGGCGAAGTACCCGGCGTCGAACACCGCGCCCAGGTGGCACAGCTCCAGCGCGCCCGCCGTCAGCCGTCCGGCGCCGAGCAGCAGACGGGCGGCGCCGGGCGCGTCGCCGGCCCGTTCCGCGGCCTGCCGCCAGGTGGCCGGCTCGAGCGTGCCGTGGGCCGTGAGGAGCAGGCCGAGGCCCGGGGCGAGGGGGCTCTCGGCATGCACCACCCGGCCCTCGGCGAGGTGCAGCGTGCCGTGCTCGCGGACGAGGACGCCGGTGGCCCGTTCCTCGGCGAGCCGGGTCAGCATCGGCGAGAGGGCGGCGCGGTCCCAGTCCGGTTCGGCTCCTCGGTCCCGCACGGGCAGGGGCGGCGGCGGAGGCGTTCTGACCATGGTCATCCCAGCACCAGCCCGGCCGCCATCTCGCCGAGCCGGATCCGCGCGAGGGCGAGGTTGCCGTCCTGGCGGGCCAGCCACAGGTGCAGCAGCACGGTGCTGTCGAACGACGTGTCCACGAACCGGAGCAGGTGGTAGCTGTCCCGGTTGCTGATGATCAGGTCCTCGACCGGCGGGTGCTCGTCCCCGGGGTCACCGGCGGCGGCGAACGCCCGGTGCTCGGCGGCCAGCCGGGCCAGTTCGGCCGCCTCGGCCGCGGTCGTCTCGTGGTCACCGCCGGGGGAGTCCCCGACCGTGCCCAGGGCCAGCCCGCTCGTCCAGTCCACCAGCGCCGCGCCCCGGGCACCGGGCAGACGCATCGCTTCCAGTAGGCACTCGTCGATTCCGGGCACCGTTGGGCTCCCCTCCCGCCTGGGACTCCGGTTGAGTGACGCAGAGACTACGCAACGTGTGCGTGGCGGGTGAGGCTTCTGGCATTTTCCGGTGGAACATGCGTCCGAGGGGCTAGTGTGGGTCAACTTGACCTGATGTCAGCCCACTTGATCGAGTGAACGGGCGGTGCGTCAACGGCGTCCGGATATGCCGAGGGTGGTGAGGGCCGTGACGTGCGCCCCTCCGGACTCGGCCACGATCTCCTCGGGCGTCTGCGGTTCGCGCACCGTCGCGAACGCAACGCCTCCCGAACCGTCCGGGGCGAAGCCGTAAATGCCGGGCCGTGCGAGGGAGTTGTAGGTGTAGTGGTGCGCGAAGTAGTAGGCGCCGGTGTCCAGCGCCGCCGCGTGGTCGCCCTGCTCCAGCAAGGGCAGGGCGCGCCCCTGGGCGAGCAGGTCGCCCGAGAAGCAGGCGGGCCCCGCCACGTCCTGCACCACCTCGGGCCCCGTCTTCGGCCGCCCCTTCGCGTCGTACGCGGCGATCCTGAGCGGCCACGCCCCCGGCACGTACACTGTCCGCGCCGCCACCTGCACGCCCGCGTGCGTCACCGCCACCCGCCGCCCGCCCGCGCTCTTGGCGTACTCCACCCGGGCCAGCACCGTCCCGTGCTTGGCCAGCAGGGACCGCCCGAACTCCGTCACCAGCCCGTACCGCCCCTCACACAGCCCCGGCACCACCTCGCTCAGCAGCCGGGCGTACCGCGCGTACGTCGGTGTCACCGCGTCGGAGCCGAAGTTCACCGGCAGCCCGCCGCCGATGTCGAGCGTGTCCACCTGCCGCCGCCCCGCGCGCGCGTTGATCTCCTCGGCGAGCCCGTACGCCTCGGCCACCCCCCGCGCCATCAGCGACAGCGGGATGCCCTGTGAGCCGGTGTGCGCGTGCAGCCGGGTCAGCCACGGCCGGTCCAGATATGCCCGCACCACCCACTCCCGCGCCCCCTCGTCGCGCAGCGCCACCCCGAACTTCGAGGTCTCCGTCGCCGTCGAGGTCGCCTCGATCGAGCCCCCGCCGATCTGCGGATTGACCCGGATGCCGAGCGGGGAACGGCTGGGCGCGGTGCCCGTCAGGGCATCGATGCGCGCCAGTTCCTGCGGATTGTCCGCGTTGACCGCGACCCCGAGTGCCAGCGCCTCCCGCAGCTCCTCGGGCGTCTTGGCGGGCGAGTCCAGCACGATCCGCTCCGGCGGCACCCCGGCCGCCCGAGCCAGGGCCAGCTCGCCCGGGCTCGCCACCTCCGCGCCGATCCCCGCCTCGTGCAGCAGCCGCAGCACCGGCACCAGCGGGGTGGCCTTCACCGCGAACGCGTGCAGCACCGGCGTACCCGGCGCCAGTACCTCCGCGAACGCCGCGCGCAGCCCGGCCGCCGACTCCCGGATGCCGGTGACGTCCAGCAGTCCCACGACGGGGGCGCCGGGACCGAGCAGCCCCTGTTCCACGGCGGCCCGCACCGCCGCGTCGCGCCGGGCCGCGCGGCCTTCCCCCGTGCGGTCGGTGTCGGTGCTGCCGTTCGCCTCTGTGCTGCCGGCGCCTGTGGTGTCCATGCCCTGCTGCACGGCTTCTCCCGCCCTGTCGGTGTGTGGACCCGTTCCTCCAGCATGTCCCGCCATGCACCCACGGCGCGCGGACTCGGCGCCCCGATGTATTGACTAGCCCTATTCAGGCGGTCATGATTTGAATAGACGTGGCAACAGGAGGAGGCAGACGATGTCGGGACCCCGCCCCGTACGAGCCCCGCGCGGTACGGAACTGAGCGCCCTGGGCTGGCAGCAGGAAGCCGCCCTGCGGATGCTGCAGAACAACCTCGACCCCGAGGTCGCCGAGCACCCCGACAAGCTCGTCGTGTACGGCGGCACCGGCAAGGCGGCCCGTGACTGGCGCTCCTTCGACGCCATGGTCCGCACCCTGCGCACCCTGAAGCAGGACGAGACCATGCTCGTCCAGTCCGGCCGCCCGGTCGGCGTGATGCAGACCCACGAGTGGGCCCCGCGCGTCCTCATCGCCAACTCCAACCTCGTCGGCGACTGGGCCACCTGGGAGGAGTTCCGCCGCCTGGAGGCCCTCGGCCTGACCATGTACGGCCAGATGACCGCCGGCTCCTGGATCTACATCGGCACCCAGGGCATCCTCCAGGGCACCTACGAGACCTTCGCCGCCGTGGCCGCCAAGAAGTTCGCCGGCACCCTCGCCGGCACCATCACCCTGACGGCCGGCCTGGGCGGCATGGGCGGCGCCCAGCCCCTCGCGGTCACCATGAACGACGGCGTCGCGATCTGTATCGACTGCGACCCGCGCGCCATCGAGCGCCGCATCGAGCACCGCTACCTCGACGTGCAGGCCGACTCCCTCGACCACGCCCTCCAGCTGGCCGTAGCGGCCCGCGACGCCCGCCGCCCGCTGTCCATCGGCGTGCTCGGCAACGCGGCCGAGCTGGTCCCGCAGCTGCTGGCGATGAACGCCCCCATCGACATCGTCACCGACCAGACCTCGGCCCACGACCCGCTGTCCTACCTGCCGCTCGGCGTCGCCTTCGAGGACATGGCCGACGCGGCCGCCAAGGACCCGGCCGGCTTCACCACCCGCGCGCGCGAGTCGATGGCGAAGCACGTCGAGGCCATGGTCGGCTTCCAGGACGCCGGCGCCGAGGTCTTCGACTACGGCAACTCCATCCGCGGCGAGGCCCGACTCGCCGGATACAGCCGTGCGTTCGCCTTCCCCGGCTTCGTCCCCGCCTACATCCGCCCGCTCTTCTGCGAGGGCAAGGGCCCCTTCCGCTGGGCGGCCCTCTCCGGCGACCCCGCCGACATCGCCAAGACCGACAGGGCGATCCTCGACCTCTTCCCCGAGAACGAGTCCCTGGCCCGCTGGATCAAGATGGCCGGCGAGCGCGTCCACTTCCAGGGCCTGCCCGCCCGCATCTGCTGGCTCGGCTACGGCGAGCGCGACAAGGCCGGCGAGCGCTTCAACGACATGGTGGCCTCCGGTGAGCTCGCGGCCCCACTGGCCATCGGCCGCGACCACCTCGACTGCGGCTCCGTGGCCTCCCCGTACCGCGAGACCGAGGCCATGCTCGACGGTTCCGACGCCATCGCCGACTGGCCGCTGCTGAACGCCATGGTCAACGTGGCCTCCGGGGCGTCCTGGGTGTCCATCCACCACGGCGGCGGCGTCGGCATGGGCCGGTCCATCCACGCCGGACAGGTCACCGTCGCCGACGGCACGAAGCTCGGCGGCGAGAAGATCCGCCGGGTGCTCACCAACGACCCGGGCATGGGCGTCATCCGGCACGTGGACGCCGGGTACGACATCGCGGAGTCGGTGGCCGAGGAGCGGGACGTGCGGGTGCCGATGCGCGAGGGTGACGGCGCGTGACGCGCGACGGCAGGCCGGGCGGCGACTCTCCGGTGCGGGCCGGCGTCCCGTCGCCGCCCCCGGGCCCGGCCGGGCCCACCCTCCGCGACGACCGCGCACAGCCCGCCCGGCCCGCGGAACCGGACGCCGGCGGCCCACGGCCCGGCGGTGCCGGCTCCTTCCAGGAGATGTGGCGGGAGCTGCTCCCCGTCGGCCGGCACGCCGGATCGGGCGGCTACCGCCGCTACGCCTGGACCGGGGCCGACGCCGACTGCCGGGCCTGGTTCAGGGAGCAGGCCGAGACGCGGGGACTGGCGTACGAGGTCGACCGCAACGGCAACCAGTGGGCCTGGCTCGGGGACCCGGCCGCCGGGGACGCCGTCGTCACCGGCTCGCACCTGGACTCCGTGCCGGACGGCGGCGCCTTCGACGGCCCCCTCGGGGTCGTGTCCTCCTTCGCCGCCCTCGACGAACTGCGCGGGAGGGCGGCGCGGCTCGAAAAGCCCCTCGCCATCGTCAACTTCGGCGACGAGGAGGGCGCCCGCTTCGGACTCGCCTGTGTCGGCTCGCGGCTCACCGCCGGGCAGCTCACCGTCGAGCAGGCGCACCGGCTGACCGACGGCGACGGCGTCACGCTGCCGCGGGCCATGGAGAACGCCGGGTACGACCCCGACGCCATCGGACCGGACCCGCAGCGGCTCGCCCGGATCGGCGCCTTCGTCGAACTGCACGTCGAGCAGGGCCGGGCGCTGGACCTGTCCGGCGACCGCGTCGGCATCGCCGGCGCCATCTGGCCGCACGGCCGCTGGCGCTTCGACTTCCGGGGCGAGGCCAACCACGCCGGCACCACCCGGCTGGTGGACCGCCGCGACCCGATGCTGTCGTACGCCGAGACCGTGCTCGCCGCCCGCCGGGAGGCCGAACTCGCCGGAGCCGTCGCCACCTTCGGCAAGATCGCGGTGGAGCCGAACGGGGTCAACGCCATCCCCTCCCTGGTGCGCGGCTGGCTCGACTCCCGCGCCGCCGCCCAGGAGACCCTCGACGCGGTGGTCACGGGCGTGGAGAAGGCCGCGCGCGAGTACGCCGCCGCGCACGGCGTCGATCTCGACGTCGTCCGTGAGTCCTTCACGCCGGTCGTCGAGTTCGACCACGCCCTGCGGGACGAGCTCGCCCGCATCCTGGGCAGGGACACGGGCCTGCGGGTGCCCGTCCTGGGCACCGGCGCCGGGCACGACGCCGGAATCCTCTCCGGGAGCATCCCGACCGCCATGCTGTTCGTACGCAACCCCACCGGCGTCTCGCACTCCCCGGCCGAGTTCGCCGCCGAGGACGACTGCGTGGCCGGGGTGACCGCGCTCGCCGACGTACTGGAAGGGCTGGCCCGCAGGTGACCACGACCGAGCCGACGCCGACGTACTGGCTGGAGCACGTCTGGCTCGACACCCATGTCGAGCCGGGGGTGCTGCTGGAGGTGGCCGACGGCCGGATCACGGCCGTCCGCACGCGGACACCCGCCCCGCCGCCGGGCGCCGAGATCCTCCGGGGCCTGACCCTGCCGGGCCTGGCCAACGCCCACAGCCACGCCTTCCACCGCGCCCTGCGCGGCACCGTCCAGGTCGGTTCCGGCACCTTCTGGACCTGGCGCGAGATCATGTACTCCGTCGCGGACCGGCTGACCCCGGACACGTACCACGCCCTCGCCCGCGCGGTGTACGCCGAGATGGCGCTGGCGGGTGTCACGGCGGTCGGCGAGTTCCACTACGTGCACCACGCCCCCGGCGGCGCCCCCTACGGCGATCCCAACGCCATGGGCGAGGCCCTGATCGCGGCCGCCGCCGAAGCCGGGATCCGCATCACCCTCCTCGACACCTGCTACCTCTCCTCCGGCTTCGGAGAACCGCCCGACCCCCACCAGCTCCGCTTCTCCGACGGGACCGCCGAGGCCTGGGCCGAACGCTGTTCAGTTCTCAAGGAACGGGGTCACGCGCGGATCGGGGCCGCGATCCACTCCGTACGGGCCGTGCCCGCACACCAGCTGGAAACGGTGGCGCGCTGGGCCGAGGAGCGGCGGACCCCGCTCCACGTGCACCTGTCCGAGCAGACCGCCGAGAACGACGCCTGCCTGGCCGCGCACGGCCGCACGCCCACCCGGCTGCTCGCCGACCACGGCGTCCTCGGCCCGCGCACCACCGGCGTGCACAACACCCACCTCACGGACGAGGACATCGCCCTGATCGGCGGCTCGCGCACCGGAACCTGCATGTGCCCCACGACGGAACGCGACCTCGCCGACGGCATCGGCCCCGCCAAGCCCCTCCAGCGCGCCGGCTCCCCACTTTCTCTGGGCTCCGACAGCCACGCCGTCATCGACCTCCTCGAGGAGGCGCGCGCGATGGAGCTGAACGAGCGGCTGCGCACCCGCGCGCGCGGCCACTGGACGGCCGCGGCGCTGCTGCGCGCGGCCTCCGCCGACGGTCACGCGGCGCTGGGCTGGGACGAGGCCGGCACCATCGAGGCCGGGGCGCTCGCCGACCTCACCACGATCGCCCTCGACTCCGTCAGGACAGCGGGGCCACTGCCCAGGCTGGGCGCCGAGACGGCCGTATTCGCCGCGACCGCGGCGGACGTACGGCACACGATCGTCGCGGGGCGGCACGTCGTACGGGACGGCGCGCACACCCTCGTACCGGACGTGCCGTCGGCGCTGGCGGACGCGATCCAGGCCGTGCGCGGCTGAATCCCACCACCCACGAGGACGCCATGAGCAGCAGCACCGCCATCACCAACATCGCCACGCTGGTCACCAACGATCCCTCCCTCGGTGACGGATCCGCCCTCGGTCTGATCCAGGACGCGGCCGTCGTCATCGACGGCGACCGCATCGCGTGGACCGGTGAAGCAAGCAAAGCACCCGCCACTGACAATCGGGTCGACGCCGGCGGCCGAGCGGTCCTCCCCGGCTTCGTCGACTCCCACTCCCACCTGGTCTTCGCGGGCGACCGCACGGCGGAGTTCAACGCCCGCATGTCCGGCCGCCCCTACAGCGCGGGCGGCATCCGCACGACGGTCACGGCGACCCGGGCGGCGACGGACGAGGAGCTGGAGTCCAACCTCACCCGCTACCTCGCCGAGGCCCTGCGCCAGGGCACGACCACGTTCGAGACGAAGTCGGGCTACGGCCTGACGGTCGAGGACGAGTCCCGCGCCCTGCGCATCGCGTCCGCGCACACCGACGAGGTCACCTACCTCGGCGCGCACATCGTCCCCCCCGACTACGCCGGCGACCCGGCCGCCTACGTGGCCCTCGTCACCGGCGAGATGCTCGACGCCTGCGCCCCGCACGCCCGCTGGATCGACGTCTTCTGCGAGAAGGGCGCCTTCGACGGCGACCAGGCGAGGGCGATCCTCATGGCCGGCAAGGCCAGGGGCCTGCACCCCCGCATCCACGCCAACCAGCTCTCGTACGGCCCCGGCGTCCGACTGGCGGTCGAACTGGACGCGGCCAGCGCCGACCACTGCACCCACCTCACCGACGCGGACGTCGACGCCCTGGCGAGCGGCCGTACGGTCGCCACGCTGCTCCCCGGCGCCGAGTTCTCCACCCGGGCGCAGTGGCCGGACGCCCGCCGCCTCCTGGACGCGGGAGTGACGGTGGCCCTGTCGACCGACTGCAACCCCGGCTCGTCCTTCACCTCCTCGGTCCCCTTCTGCATCGCCCTGGCGGTACGGGACATGGGGATGACCCCCAACGAGGCGGTGTGGTCGGCCACGGCGGGCGGCGCGGCGGCCCTGCGCCGCTCCGACATCGGCCGCGTCAGCCCCGGCGCGTACGCCGACCTGATCCTGCTGGACGCGCCGAGCCACGTGCACCTGGCGTACCGGCCGGGGGTGCCGCTGGTCGCCCGGGCCTGGCAACGTGGCACGCGTGTGGTCTGACCCTCCGGAGACGGCGGGGTGCCATTGGCAGATATGGGCCACGCCCGAACTCCGTGACCTAGGTGTTCGTCGGAAGCTCGTGGCCCATATCTGCCCATCCCGCCAGTGATGGTGACGTACGGGGCTGCCGAACCCATCGAGTCGGACGGCCGACCTCAGCTCGTGCGGAACCGGCCCGACTTCAGGCCGCGTATGAGGTGGGCCACGGGGGCAGTGCCGGTCGTGAGCCGGGTGCCGGGGTCCTCGCTCTCGCGGAGGTGGAGGGCGGTGGGGGTGGCGGCGAGTTCGATGCAGGTGTCTCCTTCGCCGCCACCGGAGAACGTGGACTTCTGCCAGTGCAGGGCGTGGTCCATGGCCGTCTCACAGCTCCTTCGTCAAGCGGTGGATGAAGTCCCGTGACGCTGTGGGGTCCAGCGACGCATCTTCCACCCTACGGAAGAGTGTTCGAAGCCGCTTCAGTTGAGCCTCCGCATCGATGAACGTGACACCGGTGGGGCCGTCGCGAAGGCCAGTGTCCAGTTGGGGCACCGGCCCCCCGAGGTACATCATCGACGCTGCGGCACCGGCGAAGCCGTCCTGATCGGTGGGGATGACGCGTACGGTGGTGTGCCCCTGCTCGATCTCGTCCAGAATCTGCCGGAGCTGGGCCAGTGAAGTCTGACGGTCAGCCACTCGGACCCGCAGGGCGAACTCGTGGACGATCGTCTCGTAGGGAGTGGGGTTGTCACCCTCGATGACTGTGCGCCGCCGCATCCTGTGTTCCACCCGGGGTGCCAGTTCACTCTCCGGCAGTTCCGGACGCATGTAACTGAAGACGGCTCGCGCGTAGTCGGGTGTCTGCAGCAGTCCTGGAACGTAGGTGATGACCACCTCGTGCAGGTACGTCGCGTGGTGTTCAGCCTCGGCAACGTCCATGTGCACCTGGGGCAGGACTCCTCGGCAATCGTCCCACCAGCCTCGTGTGCGGTCGGTTGCCATTGCCGCGAGGCTCTCGATCAACTCATCGTCCGTGCAGGCACAGTGTGCCGCAAGCCGGCGTAGCCGCTCCTCGCTGATCGCCGAGCTGCCGGCTTCGATCTCCACACGAAGGGCCCCGCAGACCTGCGGGTGCGCTGGGCCAAGGACGTGCTGCGGGTCGGCGCGTGGGACGCCGACCCGGCCCCGCCCCGGCCTACGGGCGGGCTGGAGGAGCTGACCGAGGCCGAGAGCGGCCGCGGCACGGCCCTCACGCGCGCGTGCGCCGACCTGTGGGGCTGGCAGCCGCTGTCCCGGCACGGCAGTCGCGGCACATACGTGTGGTGTGACCTGGCCACCGATTCGGAGGGACCTGATGGCGCCCGCGAACTGCCTCTTCCAGCCCGTCGCTGAGAAGGTGCGGGACGAGGGCCGGGAAGGCCGTCCACGCCTCCTCGGCGAAGGATCTCCTCGCCGAGGGCGTCGCGGGCCTCACTCGTCCACGGTCAGACCCTTGCGCAGCTTCACCAGCGTGCGGGAGAGCAGTCGGGACACGTGCATCTGGGAGATGCCGAGTTCCTCGCCGATCTCCGACTGGGTCATGTTGGCCACGAACCGGAGGGAGAGGATCTTCCGGTCCCGGGCCGGGAGCTTGGCGATCAGCGGCTTGAGGGACTCGACGTACTCGATGCCTTCGAGGCCGTGGTCCTCGTAGCCGATCCGGTCGGCGAGGGCGCCCTCGGAATCGTCCTCCTCGGGCTGGGCGTCCAGCGAGGAGGCGGTGTACGCGTTCGAGGCGGCCATGCCCTCGATGACCTCGTCGGCGGAGATGCCCAGCCGTTCGGCGAGTTCGACCGGGGTGGGGGCGCGGTCGAGCTTCTGGGCCAGCTCGTCGCCGGCCTTGGCCAGGTCGAGCCGGAGCTCCTGGAGCCGGCGCGGAACGCGCACGGACCACGAGGTGTCACGGAAGAAGCGTTTGATCTCGCCGATGATGGTTGGCATCGCGAACGTGGGGAACTCCACGCCGCGGGAGAGCTCGAAGCGGTCGATCGCCTTGATCAGGCCGATGGTGCCGACCTGGACGATGTCCTCCATGGGCTCACTGCGGGAGCGGAAGCGAGAGGCGGCGAACTTGACCAGCGCGAGGTTGAGTTCGACGAGGGTGTTGCGGACGTACGAGTATTCGCACGTCCCTTCCTCCAGCGATTCCAGTCGCTGGAAGAGGGTCTTGGAGAGGGCGCGTGCGTCGAGAGGGGCGATCTCGTCGTACGGGGGGATCTCCGGGAGCCCCTGCAGGGGGTCCGCGGGATCGATGGGATCCAGTTGTTCCGGTGGGGGTGTCGACGTCGCCGTCCGGGTATGCGATGCGTCGAGCCGGGGTGACATGGGTGTCCTCCATCGTTCTCGGCATTAGGCTGCCGAAGCCGTGCGTGCACTGCGGTGTGCGGCGCCTCCAAAGCCGGCCGTGTCGGGTTACGTGTTCTTACTAGCCCTATCGGTTCCGGCAGGACTGTCGCAAGTGCATTTTGGTGTGTTATGTCCGTTTGTGTGGGGTTGTTCGGGTGTCGGAGTGTGGACGGAAGGCGTAGGGTTCGAAAGCATCGCCCTGGCGCCTGCCAGGCGTCGGCAGGGCGGCAGTCAGCAGCCACGACCTCGGGAGTAGAGACGGCATGGACCGCGGGACGGTCGGCAGCGCACAGTCGGGCCGGCTTCTGGTGGAGGTGCGGGAAGAGGGTTCCAGCGCCGTAGTGACGCCGGCGGGTGAGCTTGATCACCACACCGCCGATCTGTTGCGGGAACCCCTCGACGACCTTCTCGACAAGGGATTCTCGCGACTCGTCGTGGACTGCTCGCGGCTGGAGTTCTGCGACTCGACGGGTCTCAACGTGCTGCTCGGCGCGCGACTGCGGGCGGAGGCCGCCGGCGGGGGTGTGCACCTGGCGGGGATGCTGCCGGTTGTCGCACGCGTGTTCGAGATTACGGGGGCGGAGGCGGTCTTCACCGTCCACGGCTCAGTCGAGGAGGCCCTCGCGGACGAGTCCGGCTGAGTCGAGGCCGTCCGTGCCGGTCACGCCGAATAAGGGGGGTGTCGCCCTGGTTCGCCCGGGCAGGAGTCATCCTGAACCTGTCGGCCCCGGGGTGCGGGAACACCGTGGAGCCGGCGAACGGCCCGTGTGCGACGTACGTACCCAAAGGCAGCGGCGGACGCGGTGGGCCTCCGGCAGGGCTGGCGGTAACGGATGGGAGCCGAACGGAACCGACCGGTACCTCTCGGTGTCTTCCGGTACTGATCGGGACGGTCGGTATCGGTGGGCCTCGGTGGGTGATCCATCGGCGGGGATCGAGAACGGCAGCAAGATCGAGACTGAACGACTTCTGAATGTGAATGGTGAATCGGTGAGGTGAAGCGCTGATGAGCACCACCCGGCCTTACTCGCCGGGCGACCGCGGCCCGGAGCCCAGCGGCGCTTCCGGGGCGTCCGAGGGGGGTGCGCCGGAGGCCGGCGCGTCCGCGGGGGAAGCGGCCGTGCCGTCGGAGGGGGGCCGCAGGCCCCGGGAGGAACGGCGGCTGCGCCTCGACGGCGAGAGCGGTGTCGTCCCACTCGCCCGCGACTTCGCGCGCCAGGCGTTGTACGCGTGGGGCTGGCTGCCCGCCGCGTCCGCCGACCAGCGGGCCGCCGCCGAGGACGTACTGCTGGTCGTCTCCGAACTGGTCACGAACGCCTGCCTGCACGCGGAGGGGCCCGACGAACTGGTCCTCGCCTGCGACAACAAGGTGATCCGCGTCGAGGTCGCCGACCGCGGCACCGGCCAGCCGGCACCCCGCACCCCACACCGTGCCGGGCGCCCCGGCGGTCACGGCATGTTCATCGTCCAGCGCCTCTGCCTGGACTGGGGCGTCGTCCGCACCCCGGGCGCGTCGGGCAAGACGGTCTGGGCGGAACTGGGCGCTCCGGCGTAGCCCTGGACGCGGGCCGCGGTTCGCCGTCGGCTCGCCATGTCCGCCCGCCCCGCCCGCCCCGCCCGCCGCGCCGGACCGCCGGTCACCCGGGGGCCGCTCCCTCCACTCGGCCCCCGCCACGCGCACGCGGGATCGTCACAACTCCGGTGTGCGCCGTGTCTTCCTTCCTCACGACCCCGGGCGTACCTTGACGGCCGATCTGATGTGCCGTCAGGAAACGAGGTGGGGCCGTGTACTCGAAACGAACCGCCGCGCTCGCGTCGGCCGCGGCCCTGGCCGGCTCCGCGGTACTGCTGGCCGCCCCCGTGGTCCACGCCGAGGTCGTGGACGTCAACTACCAGTGCAAGACGCCGATCGGCGACAAGAGCGCGGTCTCCCCCATCGACATCAAGGGCGTCAGGAGCGGCAGCGGCTACAAGATCACCATGAGCTGGCAGAAGGGCGTCTCCTCCAGCCCGGTCGAGCTCGGCAAGGGCGCGATGAACCCGAGCGCCACCGTCAGTCTGGGCGGCGTCGACAATGGCACGATCAGCGTGACGGGCCCGGCGAACCAGGCCGCGATCCCCGCGAACACGCCCATCAAAATCAATGACTTGAGCGGCACCTACACCCCGAAGAAGACCGGCAAGGTCACCTTCACGGCGGGCGTGCTCACCATCAAGGCGCTCGGCACGACGACCACCTGCACGCCGAGCAACAGTCCCAAGCCGTCCCTGACCCTGGACGTCACGGCCGCGGGCGGTTCCTCCGGATCCGGATCCGGGTCTGGTACGGGTACGGGTACGGGTTCCGGTTCGGGTTCTTCGTCTTCGCAGAGCGGCACCGACTCCGGCGGGCAACTTCCCCAGACCGGCCCCGAGGACTCCGCGCTAGCGCTGGGCACGCTCGGCGGCACCGTCCTCCTCGCGGGCGTGGCGGGCGCGCTGTGGCTCACCCGCCGGAACCAGGCCGTACGCCGCTGAACACCGGGTACGAGCGCTGGAGCCGCCCATGCCGTCCGCCACCCGCCTACGTCGTCCGCCCCTGCCGCCGCGACCCCTGTTGCCGGGGTGCCTCCGGCCCGCGGCCCTCCTACGCGCGGCTCTCCGGCCCGCGGCCCTCCTGCCCGTGTCCCTGCTGAGCCTGCTCGTCGCCGCCCCGCCCGCCTCGGCCGCCGGCGGCTGGACCCTCGCGCCGCTGGGCGGCGACCGGCCGGCCGTCTACGCCGAGGGCGCCCCCGGCACGGCCCTGCGGGACACGGTGTCCGTGACCAACCGCGGCGGCAGGCCGGTCACGGTACGGCTGACCGGCACCGGTACCGGCGTCCGGTTCGCCTTCGCCCGGGCCCGCGTCCGGGTGCCCGCCCGCACCCGCGCCGACGTGCCCTTCACGGTGACCGTCCCGTCCGGCAGCGCACCCGGCGACCGTGCCGGCACGCTCGTCGCGCGGGACGGCGACGGCCGTACGGCGACCGTGGACGTGCGCCTGCGGGCCGTCGGACCCGCGCTGTCCGCGCTGTCCGCGCTGTCCGTCGAGCACGTCGCCGTCCACGGTGACCGCATCTCGTACGAGCTGGTCAACCGCGGTACGACCGCCCTCGTGCCGACGCTCGCGGTGCGCGCCGACGGCCTCTTAGGCCGCCGGGTCCTGGACCGCGCCCCGCGCCCCCTGCCCGTCCGGCTGTCCCCGGGCGAGCGGCTGCGGCTGGACGAGCCGTGGCCCGGGCGGCCCGCGCTGGACGCGGTCGACGTGCG